>CALKYB010000369.1 GCA_938003565.1 uncultured bacterium | reverse complement strand
TGGCAATCATTGCGTTTGGGTTGGTTATTTATAGAAGGAAAGAGCTCGCTCCTGAAGCTACCCTCGAATCTTACCTATCGAGAGAGGCGATTTTTCTATTTAATAATATTCTTCTTCTTGGGATATGTTTTGCCACGTTTTGGGGTGTAATGTTTCCCGTCTTTTCTGAAGCTTTTCTCGGAGAGAAGAGTGTGGTTGGTCCTCCTTTCTTTAATATGATCAATGCACCTCTTTTTACAGCCCTACTATTCTTTATGGGCGTCGGGCCATTAGTAGCGTGGCGAAAAAGTCGCTTTTCGGCTTTGAAGAAATCATTTTTGAGATCTTTAATATTTGGCTCCCTACTTTTTGTTGTCGGTGTGTTTCTCGACCCTTCTAGGTTATTTGCAGCTTTATTTTTTGGAACTTCCGGCTTTGTTCTTAGTACTGTTTTAATCGAACTATATCGTGGTGTGCGCACCAGTGGTTCGGTTATTACATTGGTAAGGCGAAGGACTAGGCGAGTTGGTGGTTTGATAGTTCATTTGGGAGTCATCATAATGGCTGTCTCAATGGCAGCTTCCTCAATTTATAAAACAGAAAAAGACATATCTATTGCAGAAAACGAACCATTTGCCATTGGATCCTATTCGTTAGAGTTGTTGGGGCTGCGTCAGTTTAATGGTTCGAATTATCAAGCTGTTCAGGCTTCGGTTGAGGTGAAAAGTGCAGAAAGTTCGAAAGTAATAGAGACACTTTTCCCGGAACGACGCTTTTACTCCAGAAGTGGTGAAACGACTACTGAGGTTGCTCTTAGGATGTCTTGGAAAGAGGATCTGTACCTAGCGTTTGCAGGGCTTGAAACTATTGATGGAGAAGAGAAGTTGGCCTTGAAAGTTTTCATAAATCCTCTTCAGGTTTGGGTTTGGGTAGGGGGTGTCGTTATGCTTTTAGGATCACTTCTATTGATACAACCTTTTGCAAAAAAAGAAGAAATTGTTTTGGCTTCGTTACCTGTTAAAGATCAGGGTCTCGACTTAGTTTAGTTTGGCGATATGGATTTTATTTTCTCAATTGTGTCAGTCATTTTGGCTGGACTTTTTTTGGTTCGACCTTGGTTGCGTATTGAACAAGGAGCGGCTGATCAGAACGACAAGATATTGGCTCTAGCTCGCTCCCTTAAGCGAGAAGAGGTTGTAGAAGCTTTGACCGAATTGGAAGTGGATTATCGAAATGGTCGTTTGCTTGAGCAGGATTATCTTAGCTCCAGGCGAGAGCTTAGTCAGGTTTTGAAGAATGGCTAAGGGAGTAGAGTCTTTCATTGAAAAAGAGAGTATAGGGCTTGATCTCGTTGTTAAAGACGTGTCAAAAAAGTTAAATGGTAAGTGGGTAATAAAGAACGTTAACCATACTTTTCGCTCAGAGACTCTTACTTTACTCGAAGGGCAGAATGGATCGGGTAAGACAAGTTTTCTGCGTTTACTCGGAGGGGTCTATCGACCTGACCGAGGTAGTTTGATTTTTTCTGATACAAACAAAACCGTTAGGCAGAACTCTATAAGAATTGGTTTCTGTGGAACTAGCTCCTACCTATACGGAGATTTGACTTTACTGGAGAACCTTCAACTTTATCTCAAGCTGGCTGGAGGCTCGGAGGGTTTTCTTGAGAAACTAGTTTTAGACTTTAAGTTGCAAGCTTTCTTGGGGCAGCCCCTAAGACAGTGTTCCACCGGTGTTCAAAAAAAGGCTTCAATTGTTCGCTCAGTTATTGGTTTACCGACTCTAATCATTTTCGATGAGCCCCTAGCATTTCTAGATGATGAAGGGTGTTCTGCTTTTCTAGATCTTTTGCGTGGTTTGTCGGGTCTAGGTAAGATTGTAGTCGTCTCTAGCAATCAAGGGAATATATTCCGCTCTGAGGGAATTTCTTTTTTTCCGAGCAGTATTAAGGATGGAGAGTTTTTTGTTGAAGACTTT
Organism: uncultured bacterium; assembly: GCA_938003565.1. Classification (GTDB taxonomy): domain Bacteria; phylum Bdellovibrionota_C; class UBA2361; order SZUA-149; family CALKYB01; genus CALKYB01. Next base: position 6,117 of record CALKYB010000369.1, on the reverse strand, counting down.
TAATCATAATCAATTTGACGAGATTTCTCTTCTAGTAAGGAAGGATGTTAAGTGTTTGCTTAGAGCTCGGGGGGGGATTGTTCAGATTTTGGTATTTGCCCTTATGTTGGCTGTGGTTGGCTCTTTTGCTTTTAATCGCATCGGCGTAGAGAAAACAGAAAAGATATATGTGATGTCAGGTCTAATATGGCTCAATTTGATGTTCATAGCTTCGACCATGCTCAACCAGATGTATCTTTTTGAGCAGGAATTCTCTGCCTTGGAGGGTTTGCTGCGATCGCGGATTCGAAAGAGTAGCATTTTTATCTCAAAGTTTTTGAGTTCCTTATTCTTTCTTTGGCTAGTCCACATAGTGAGTTTCGTTTTGCTTGGTCTTTTTTTAGATGAAAGTGTTTTGATAGCGTTTTTTTCTTTAGGGTTTTTAAGTTTTCTAGCTTTGGTTGGGATTGTATCAGTTGGGACGTTGTTGGCTGCTCTTTCTTCACTTATTTCAGCTAGGGAGATTATGCTTCCGATTGTTCTATTTCCATTCTCCTTACCGGTAGTTGCCGCCGCTGTCTTTTTGTCTAATGATTTATTGCAACATGGTGGCCTGGATACCGGAAATTTTTGGTTTGTTTGTCTTTGTGTTTTTGATGTTATAGCGTTTACAGCGGGCTGTATCCTGTTTGAGTATGCAGTTGAGGAGTAGGGTCGGGAGTTTGTTGTTAAGTTTGGAGTGTGAAGAAGTTTTGTCTGAGATAAATAAAGCGATTTTAGATGAGGGCCTTCGGGCGGATGAAGAGGGGAGCAGTTTTTTTTCTCATGATTTGCTCGACATCCTTTTAGGAAAATCAAATTTCAGTTTGTTTTTTACCTGGGCCTTGCCAGCTCTTTCCTTTTTAGGAATTCAGGTATCTCTTTATATGGTGTTTCTTTATGTCCCAGACGAGAGAGTTATGGGAGCAGTACAGAGAATATTTTACTTTCATGTGGGCTCAGCATTTTGCACCTACGCTTTGCTAATTTCAGTTTTTATTTCTAGTGTCGTATATCTTAGCACCAAGAAAATCGTCTGGGACCAAATCGCTAATTCGTCAGTTTTCGTTGCCTTTTTCTTTTCTAGTATTTTGCTGGGAACCGGGATGATTTGGGGACATTCGGCTTGGAACACGTGGTGGCGCTGGGAGCCCCGGCTTGTTTCCTCGCTAGTACTTTGGCTTTTTCTACTGGCCTATTTAGTAGTGAGGGGGTTTTCTAAAGGGGAAGTTAGTGAGCGTGGGGGGGCTGCAGTGATTGGGATAGTCGCAAGCTTGATGGTGCCGATTGTAATTTTTTCGGTTAGAATGCTAGACCAAAGCCAGCAACTTCACCCACAAGTAGCTGCGAATCAGGGTTTTACCGATCCGAGATATCTACAGGCCTTACTGGTGGCTAGTCTGTCTCTAATTTGTTTTTCTTTATGGCTCTGCAAATTACGCTTAGTTCAAATTTTAATGGATGAGAGGATTGAGGATATTGAAATTGACTATTTTAGAGCTAAACCTAAGATTTAGACCAATTGGAGAGTGAAATGACCGATACTTACTTCGACCTTTTTCTTGGATATTCTTTGGTTTGGCTTGTACTTTTTCTTTTATTGCTGAGATTGACCTTTTTCCAAAAGAAATTAGGGGATAAGATTTCTGTGTTGGAGAAAACTCCAGGTCGGGTCCTAGAGTCGGATCATAAGGCTTAAGTGCGAGAGATTATGAATTCCTTTCGCTTATTGGATCCTAAATTTGTGACAGCCGTTCATGATCTTGCACAACTCGAGCAAGCCCAGGCCCCAGAGATTGTTTTCATTGGCCGCTCTAATGTCGGAAAATCAAGTCTTCTTAATTCTCTGTGTAACGTGAGATCGCTGGCTCGGGTCGGAAAGCAGCCAGGCCGCACGCAAGCAATCCAGTTTTATTCGGCAAAAATTGCAGAAGTGGATAAGGAAGGTGGAGCTGAGGAAAGGCCTAATGCCATGCTGGTTGATTTGCCTGGTTATGGTTATGCCAAAGTATCTAAGAGTATGAAAAGCTCATGGCGGAACCTTATGCAAGGTTACTTCGAGAGTCAGGATCGTATTGCTCTAGCGCTGCTTCTTATTGATTCCCGACGGGAGCCCATGGAGGAAGAGATGTGGATAGCCGAGCATCTACAGGGTACAAATTTGAAGGTCGTAGTGACTAAGGTGGATAAAGCTTCCCAGAAAGAGATTAGTCATGTTCGACGGGTTATAAAAGATAACTTGTTTTTACCTGATTCTGAAGTGATTTTGAGTAGTAGTCTTAAAGGTAAGAAAAGAGGCTTAGATAAAATTTTGTCTGCTATTGCTTTATCCTCCTACCCCGAACTGTTTGAGAGCTAATTACATGACCTCTCAAGGAGTTTCGGTCGTGATCCCTGTTTACAATAGACCTGAGAAACTTCAAGTTGCCGTCGAGTCTGTACTTAATCAGAAGACCGAAGTGCCGATTGAATTAATAGTGGTTGATGATGGTTCTTCTGAAGAGGTTAGCAAAGGCATAGATATCCTACCTTTAAAGATTCTGCGCAATGAGCAAAATGTTGGTGTGGCTGCAGCAAGAAACATCGGTGTGAATGATGCCAAGTATGACTGGGTTTGCTTCCTAGATTCAGACGACTATTGGCTGCCTGAGAAACTTAAGCGTCAAGTGTCTTTTCATAACTCAAATCCCCATATCGAGGTGTCCCAAACCAGAGAAAGGTGGATTAGGGATGGTAAATTCGTAAATCCTAAGAAAAAACACATTCCTCCAAGTACTGACGTGAGTAGAGAAGAGTTTTTCCAGCGTTCTTTGGAGTTGTGTCTTATTAGTCCCTCGTCTGTAATGATTAGTAAGAAAGTTTTTTGCTCCCTGGGAGGGTTTAGGGAGGAGATGAGGGTTTGCGAAGATTACGATTTATGGTTGAGGCTGGCGATTGACTTTCAAGTGGGTCTGGTTGATATGCCCTTAACTGTTAAGTTTGGGGGGCATTCTGATCAACTCTCCAAGTCGGAGCGTGCAATGGATCGATTTAGGGTTTATTCAATTGTTGCTCTACTGAGGGACGTAATGATGTCAGCTGAACTAGAGTTTCTAGCTCTCTCAGTTCTTCGAGAGAAAAGTTTGATTTTGCTTCAAGGCGCTGAGAAGAGAGGGTTGAGCGAGCTAGTGGATACTTACTCTTCAATTTTTGAATTCGCCAATGGAAAGTCTTTGATACCTGACAATATAAATGGACTTCTAGTTTCCATCCCTAACTAAGACCGATCCCTTAGTCGAGGACTTGCGTTAGCATGAGCTTTTGCAGAGGTATTAGGGGGGCCAATGCCCGGGAGTGGAATTTGCATTTTCCTCGTACCACTCTCCAACAGGCTTTGGTATTTCAAACCTACCTTGTCTTCCATCACAGGATTTTATGAATGAATGTCTTCTGTCTGAGAATTTGTGTATGGCCACAACTAAATATTGATCAGTGTGTAAGAGTCCGCAGTTGGTGGTTCGAAGATAAACCTGGTTATTTATAGTTACGTTAGTAGCTGAGGATAAGATTTCCCAATTGTCTCTTTCTATAGTCCCGTCTTCGTTTATTAGCTTGAAGCCGGTGATGTCTCGCAAGTAATTCTCCTGCATGATATAGGCTTCCATATCGTTAATACCCGATTTTAGATTGGTCATAGAGTGGGTGGCGTAGGCTCTTTGGCGGTACTCCGACACACTGGCAACCCCAATTGAGGAGAGTAAACCTACGATTGCTGTCACTACTAATAGCTCTATTAGAGTGAATCCTTCTTGGCTATATCTTTTCATACTTGCCTATAAGTTAGTGAAAAATTCGTTCACCTTCAGTAACGCCATTTAAGCAGTAGATCTTTAGGTTAAAGTTGAATAAAGATGGATAGTTGGGAATATTCCAAGAATCTAGGATGATATTCCCCTAGAGATACATGCATCTTAGCTAGGAGATTCTCTTAGATTGCGGCTCAAGAATGTAATTTTTGCTGTTTTGAGCTGGAATCAGTATTCTTCTACCCGGTTTTTAAAAGGCCATATTTTAGTAAGAAGAAAAGCTTTACCGGGTTAATGAGTGGATTATGAATTCGATTAAACGCGAAGACTTGCAAGAGTATTGCGCTCTGCTAACTCAACCCTCGGAAACTGCGGATAGCATAGCTAATCCACTAAATAGTCAGGGGATGCAGGTAGTTGCCTTGCCTTGCTTGGAGTTCTTGTCAGTCCCAGAGTCTATCGAGAGAATATTGCAAACTTACGAAGAGAGTAAGTGGTTTGTTTTTACTAGCGCAAATGGGGTGAGAAAGAGCTTAGATGGGCAGGGTGTGAGAAATGTTTTATTGAATCACAATCGTCTAGCTTGCATAGGGAAGAGAACAAGTGATGCTGCTCGTCTTCAGGGGCTGAGCGTTAGCTTTGTCCCATCCGAGCAAAATTCCTTAGGTTTTGCCATGGAATTTCCCAAGTTTCTTAGCGGCAAAGATAGAGAGGTCGTGCTACTTCGTGGTAATTTGGCAAATAAGTTTCTACCTGAAAAGTTAAGCTCCAGCGGTCTTAGTGTTGAAGAGATAGTAGCCTATGAGACAGTCTGCCCTAGTTATAGTGCTTTTGAACTGGAATTGAAGTTTTCTAAGCTCTTTTCATTTACTAAAAGTATTTTGATTTTCTCCAGTGGCCAGGCGGCCAGGAATTTGGCCGAACTTTCTAGGAAACTTGATTTTTTTGAGCGTTTGAAGCAGATACCAGTAGCTGTGATTGGGCCTGAAACTAGGAAGGTTGTTGAAGAGCTAGATTTTAGTGTTTTTCTGGAAGCCACTAAGCCGGACCTTTCTTTGATGGCTAATGAAATACTTACAAACCTAAGGGAAATCTAGCAAATGTCTTTTCCGGAAGTTCGACCACGAAGGCTTAGAGCTACCTCAGGTATGAGGCGATTGGTGCAAGAGTCCCGTCTTTCGGTTGACTGTCTTGTGGCCCCCCTTTTTATTGTGCCAGGCACTGCAGTCAAATCACCAATTGATTCACTACCTGGTCAATTTCATTTTAGTGTTGACCTACTCCTTGTTGAGATTCGAGAGCTCGTTGATTTAGGGATCGGATCGGTTATTCTATTTGGTGTGCCTGATCTTAAAGACGAAGAAGGAATGGTTGCCTGCAAAGATGACGGGCTTGTGCAGACGGCAATAAGGGCCATAAAAGGGGAATTCCCCGATTTGGTTGTGATCGCTGATCTTTGTTTTTGTGAGTATACCACGAATGGTCAATGCGGGGTGTTTTTGGACGGTGTTCTGGATAACGATCGGACTCTTGAGAATCTAGGAATTCAGGCTATCTCTTTGGGTAAGGCAGGGGTTGATATAGTCGCTCCCTCGGGCATGATTGATGGAATGGTTGGTGGAATCAGACAGAGTTTGGATGGCGCTGGTTTCTTGTCAGTCGGAATTATGAGTTACGCTGTGAAGTATGCGTCGGCTTGGTATGGTCCTTTTCGAGAAGCTGTTCGATCAGATCCGGCCCTTTCGGCTGATGTTGGCGCTCGTTCGGGACATCAAATGAATGTTTGCAATTCTAAGGAGGCTATCCGTGAAGTTGTAGAGGATATAGAACAGGGAGCGGACATCGTGATAGTTAAGCCCGCCCTCGCTTTTTTAGATATTGTTTCCAGTGTAAGCCAGGCTGTGAGTGTGCCTACAGCGGCCTATAATGTAAGTGGCGAGTATTCTTTAATTAAGCTGGGAGGATCTAGTGGTTTGGTTGATTCTCAGGCATTGATGGTGGAGAGTTTAAGTTCCATGAAGAGAGCAGGGGCTGACATCATTATAAGCTACTTCGCAAAGGAGTATGCTCAAACCTGTCTCTCGAAGTAGAGTAAATTTCACATTTTACGTCCAAACAAGCCCAATTCGACTAGAATGGCTATTCTAGATAAAAATACAGTGCAAACTATTGGCTTCCACTCAGAGTACTGGCAAACTCTAGCGCAACCTCTTGAGTCGATTAAGACATTTAGGGGTGCAATATCTAACAGTAGCTTTTAGTTTGCAGGGACTATATCCCTGTTTTTTTTTGGACAGTGAGATTTTAATTTTTC
>CALKYB010000368.1 GCA_938003565.1 uncultured bacterium | reverse complement strand
GGCTGTCAAAGGCAATGGTGAACACGAGAGAGCGAACCTGACATTAAATCGCTTCGATGAACCACTAAGGCTAATGGTTTTGACTACTTCTTTTATTTGCTCGTTACCAATTTATAACACCACCTTCCCTATTTCTAAGCTACGAGTAACCAGGGGTCCAAAAACAAAATAGAAAGAAAGGGATGGAACAATGAAACCACTTTAAACTTCGGTTTTCAATTGAGATTCGCCGGTTTCAGTATAAGCCTATCGTTAGTTATGCCATTCGACAGACATATCCCGTCCAATTATGCGGTCAAGCCTTAGCTTCCCAAGAAATGATTCTACTGGAGAATATGATTTACTGGCAGTGCTAACGCTCTGCTATACCCCGGGGTGAAGATTAGTTATGAATGATGGAGATTTTGACTTCCCCTCTCTTTCCCAATAGAATTCTCACAAATTCAAATCCGGGTAGCGAGTAGTAACCAAGGTTTTTTGCCTTGAGGTGAATAGAGTTATTCAATCCCGAAGAAGCTCTACACCACCTTGAGGAAACACTATGCGCCTAACTTTGCGCCTCTTTAGAGCACTATTGTGGCTATCGCTAGCCACCTCGTCTACACCTCTAGCTGCATCCAGTTTATCTTCGATGCTATGTCCAGAGGGAACAGAATGTCTTAGATCGACGGCCCAATCCAACATTTTTTCTAAGCCGCCGGGTGAAAAAATTATCCAGAATGGATTCAATTTAGCCCGAACAAATCAGGCATTCTCAGACTCTGTTCAAGAAACTTACAAGTTTTTTTGTTCAAGTATTTATGAGGGCACTTGTCCTTTTTTGACGGTCGTTGCCGGGGCCACAAACATTGAGGGATGTACTGTGGCTTTAATGCAACATCCATTCCGCCACCTTGTAGTGTACGCTGCAAGAAATGTTGATGTTGGGAATCTTCTTCCCTGTTTCAGTCTCGTGGCCCTTGATTACGAGTTTGGTGTGGAAGGCCCAAGAGGAATGGGAGAGTGTAATTTACCCTCTACCGACAGAGCTCTTACTATAACTGAAAAACTGCGAGAGAATGCCAGAGAAGTTCTAGACCCTGACAACGTCCAAGCGACTCAACTTTTGGAGGGGATGGACATCTTTATTTCTAGACATAGAAGAAAATGTCAAGATTGGTCAGAGTTCTCTCAATTACTTTGTTCTGCGGGATCACCTTGCGACACCAACATTGAAAGACCCAACCTTAATCCTAAACTCCACCCTGAAACTTGGTGGAGGTTCAAAATGTCTGAACCTTTTATACCAGATACGGATAATCAAGATCATGTAGCTTCCCTGTATAAGTTCTATTGCTCAAGCAGTGATAGAAACTGCGAGTTTAAACCAACAATTGGAGTCTACGAAAACTTTGAGCAGTGCGAAATTGCAGTTGGTCAAGTGGAGGGTGACGAAAATAAAATCTATTATCTCTTTGCTGGCAAGAATGTGGATCCCTCACTTTTTTTCGACTGCATGGCCAAGCTTCAAATAAGCCATCAAACTAGTCCCTTTGACCTACAATTTAACGGACAATGTGCACTGGATAAGGGGGAATCATACCTTTCTATTTTCAGACCCTTATTAGATAAAGCTAGGGCAGCTGTTTCGAAAGAACGAAAGGACTCTCGGCTCTTTCAAGACACAATGGCTAGGCTAATTTCTACAATCGAAAAGAAATGTAATTAGGGAGAGCTTTTCACCAATCCTTTTAAGAACGATATCCTAAGTAGAGGTGTCAAAATAAACCTTAATAGAGGCCATATTAGAAACCGTTTTTAAAATTTATCGCACTTACTCGCTACCAATTCCAAAGCAACATGATCATACAATTATATGGAGAGGCTCAAAGATAATTTAGGCTAGAATTTCGACCCGTCACTGATCGGCAGAAGGAAATTTGTGTATAATTTTGACTTCATCTTCGAACACTTAAGTTTATATATTAATATCAGGCACTTACAGTCTCATTTATTGACCCTCTAAAGGTCACCCCAAGATATAAAGTATGCATAACAATAAGTGTATAGATTATTTAAGTTTTTTACTTATTTTGAACTGTGTAAAGAAATGAACTACTAGTATTTGTGTTTTAGAATGGTTAAATAACGGTCCACTTTGCAACCGACTCAACAAATAAAACAAGGCCCCAGCACTACAGAGCTAGCTCTGGATGCACGCTTGTCTGCGCTAAGTTCAATTTCCCCAAGAAATATGATTGGACTGGGTCAAGCCAATGACCCGGGTCTTACTAGACTTTGCCAAGAGTTTCTAAAAGAAAAAGGTATGTATCATGGTGAGCTGGATGGAAAATGCGGGCCGCTAACACGCAATGCTATTGAAGCTTTTCAAAGGACAAACCCGGCACTGAAGGTAGATGGAATTCTAGGAATTAGAACAGCAGCAGCTATGCTTGGGAAAAAACTTCCTCCTAGGCCAGCAGCCAGAACAAAGACCAGACCAGCTTCTAAAAGTAAATATGCTGAACTAAAACCCCCAAATGACTTTTCTCGCAACGGTCTTCAATCTTCTCTTGTTGATGCGAGACCAGTAAAAGAACAGAACGCTCAAAGTTCTACAAGTCTGATTGACGCAAAACAGGCTGGAAAAAGAGGGCAAACTCTATTTCATGTGAACGTTCCTTTTATAAGTCAGTTTGACTCTTCACAGGTGTCTGGGGCAGGCTCCGGCGCTTGTTATCGTGCAGCACAAGCTATGATGCATAAAGTTGGAGTGTCTCAGCCAAATAGCACGATTAGGAGAATTCAGATTGCTCGAAGTGAAGATAGATTTGGTAACATCAATAGTTTTGATAAAAATGCTTCGAGAATCTCAGTTGCTTTTATTGATAGAGAACTTTCTAGTGGAAAACCAGTTGTTGTAGGCACTTCACACAAAGATTCAAGTTATAATAGAGATAGACTCACTGATCATTATGTTGTCTTCACAGGCAAGCATGTTGATTCAAAAGGCAACATCTTCTACACGGCTCACGATCCTTCGAGCAAGGTTGCAAGTGAAGGCAGAGATCAAAGATTTTATGTTTCTGAACAAAAAGACGGATCTATCGCCCTAATTAAAAATGGCAATATTGCAGTGGGCAATGTTTTATATCGAAAACAAGTTGTTTCAATGGTTGTGCCCAACAAGGCATACACTTAGCAGTTCTTTGAAATAATATTTTGCGACTCTTCTCTAGCCATTCCTCCCCTATTCAACTACCGGGGGAATCAATACGGTTACCATTGCCCGATTCGCTCAAAATGGTTTAATTTCTCACCTACCCTCACGCGAAAATAATTTCGAGAAACGCTACAAAAGCAGTTTGATTTTTCCTGCAATTTTTAACAAGTCGCACTATCAACTCTCGACGTAAGAGGTAGCAATGCCCCCAAATTCAATCGAGGGTTAAGAGGATATTGACAATCGTTCGAGCAGATCAGCCCAAAAAGCCCCAATCACAAGTTAGAAAACGACCTTAGCAGCCTACCTTCTCAAATAAGGTAGTAGTGCTAAATGTTGAGCTCGCTTAATAGCTCTAGCCACAAGCCTTTGGTTGCTAGAACTTAGACCTGTCATACGCCGTGGAAGAATTCTTCCTCTTTCACTCATGTAGCGACCAAGAATTTTTGGATCTTTATAATCGATAAAAAGTTTTTCATCGAGCTCGAAAGGATCTTTCTTTTTTGTCTTTCTAATTCCTAGGTCTAGCGGCTGTGCTCGGAAGTAACCAGTTGGTCCAGAAGATCCCTGGTTTCCATAACCTCCTCCCGAAGAAGAATGTCCGGAAGATCCCCCTGCCCTAGCTCGCTCTTCTCTCTGTCTATGGCTTCTGTCTTCACTAACTTTAATTTCACGGCCATCCCAAACTTTTCCGTTCAGATCAGCGATTGCTCGAGTAGCTTCTTCCTCAGTAGCAAACTCAACAAAACCAAATCCTCTGGAACGTCCACCCGGCCCCTCAGTCATAACCTTGGCGGATAAAACCGGACCTATCGTTCCAAAATATTCTTTTAGCTGCTCGTCTTTAACACTAAAACTAAAGTTACCAACAAAAACTTTTGTCATTAGAGATACTCTGAAAGATGAAAATTCCTTTCGCTTGTTTTTGAACAAACAAATTTAAATATAATTTACCTAGACGCTCTTTGGCTTCTCCTAGATAAAATAACCGCGGGGAGAATGCT
>CALKYB010000367.1 GCA_938003565.1 uncultured bacterium | reverse complement strand
CCAGTAATGGAGAACGCCATTGTGCCGAGTAATTTATTTATTGTTCCTTTTGAGAGTACTAAGGCAGTTGCTTCTTACGCTAACTTTTTTGAGCTAGTCAGAAGATTGAGAACTTCTAGCTCCTATGATGTTCTTCATGTTCTGAATAACCAGAGAAACCCTGGATCAAGAAAAGCCATGATTGATTTTATGAAGGACGAGAAAATTCCAATAGCTGACACTGAAATTAGAAACTGTGGCTGGCTAGCCCAAGTGGACAGACATGGAGGCTCAATCTTTGAGTATCGACCCAAGTCAAAAGGAGCTGAGGATATTCCAAAACTACGTGATGAAGTCTTGGCATTGTTTATGCCTAAAAAGGAGGTAGCTAACTTATGAGTGATAACACTGCAAAAAAGAAATCCCTTTCAAGGCTAGAACTTGTTCGCCAAGGAAAAGTCGACGGCTATGTTCCAAGCATGAGCAAGAGGCGTTTAGGTCGGACTACCTTAGATATTGATAGTCTTGTTCCTGACCCTGCGAACGAGAGAAAAACTTTTACCGATATTGATGATCTTGCAAAGAGTATCGAGGCCGTTGGAATAGTAGAGCCTCCAACCGTAGTTCCTTCAGGGGAAGAAGGAAGGTTTTTAATTACTACCGGTCACCGCAGATGGACTGCCGCAAAAAAAGCTGGGCTCAAACAAATAACAGTCATTATTAATGAACCAGAAGATGAAAAGCAGAGACGGCAAAAAAGTTTAATTTCAAACATTCAACGCTCAGATCTTTCAGCTATGGAAGTGGCTCAAGCCCTTCAGTCTATGAAGGAAGACCGAGAGGATGTTAAGTCAAACCAAGACTTAGCTAACTTAATTGGAAAATCTCGCCCATGGGTTAGCTCAATGATTAACCTGACTAAGCTTCCAGCGAGCACTCAGCAAAAAATAGCTAAAGCAGACAAACCCATTGCTTATGATACAGTGATTGAAATTTCCAAGATGGGAAATGAGGAGTCTCGAGACAAGCTTGTCAATATGGCTCTTAGTGGAGCTAGTGTTCGGGATATAAAATCGAAAGTTGAAAAGATAAAAGAAAAAGAGAACGTAGCCAAGAAGCCAAAGAGTAAGGCCAAACTAAAGTCTTATGCTCTTAGTTCTGAGGATGGCGATTTGGAAGCTAGATTTTCTTTTAAAAAACAAAGAATGCCTACAGAAAAGAGAATTGCTTTACTCAAGGAAGTTGTGAAAGAAGCTATTTTTCTAGAGCGGAATAAAAAGTGAGTATAGAAAGTTGCAAAATTGAAGACCTTTTAGGTGAGCTGAACGAGGTCGAGAAGAAAAATTCTCCAGAGGAGATATTTTATTCTGGAAGAAAAGAGCTTCTTTCCAAAGAGTGTCTTCGGGTTTCGATTATTGGAACTCGAAAGCCTTCAGAGCTTGGGGTCAAGAGAGCCCAGAAGATCGCTCAGATTCTTGTTGAGAAAAAAGCTGTCATTGTCAGTGGGCTTGCTGAAGGCATTGATACCACGGCTCATGAAACAGCGATTTCTCTTGGTGGTGAAACTTTGGCTGTGATTGGCTCAGGACTAGACAAGTTTTTTCCGGCAAGCAACCGAGTCCTTCAAGAGAAAATGATGAAAGAGCATTTAGTTATTTCGCAGTTTCGAGAAGGAACCCCACCAAATAGAACAAACTTTCCTCAGAGAAATAGAACAATGGCACTCGTTAGTGATGCCACAGTGATCATTGAGGCTAAGGATAAAAGTGGAACTTATCATCAAGGTTGGGAAGCTCTTAGACTTGGGCGTCCTTTATTTATTATGCAGTCAGCCATTGAGGACGAGAGTCTTACATGGACTAAAGAGTTTCTTAAGTACGGTGCAATTCCTTTGACTTCTCCCGATTCGGCAAGAAAACTCTTTGATGACATTCCAGAGAGGTTGCATGGAGAAGAAGATATCTTTGCAACAGCTTAAGTATGGTTCTTACTGCAACTACTCTCCAAGAGGTGTGAGTGAACTTTCAAAGCAGTCCCAGAGACTTTGTAATCGAGTAAAGAGAAACACTCCACCTGATACTTATCAAAAAGCCTCTAAACATTTAGCTGAGAACTCCGAGGCGGGATCCCTTCACGAGTTTCTCAATCCTGAGTCAATTCTAGTTCCAGTTCCTTCTAGCTCACCACTAAATGAGCCCAAGTCTTTTTGGTCTTCAAGAGATCTAGCAAAAGCGATGGTCGAAGCTGGGCTCGGTAAAGAGGTTGTAATTGCTCTTGAGCGAATCAAAGCAGTTCCAAAATCAGCCTTTGCTCAGCATGGAGAGCGTCCTTCTGTTCAAAATCATGTAGAAAGTCTCAAGGTAGTGACTTCTTTACCAGAGGGAGCTTCGGTAGTCCTTATTGATGATGTTATAACCAAAGGAGCTACTCTTTTTGCTTGTGGCTCGCTTTTAGCCAAAAGCGTCAGACGTCTGACGCTTCATGCTTTTGCCCTTATCCGTACTCAAGGGTTGGTTGATGATATTAATAAGAGGATAGATCCAAGTGTTGGCGTCATAGAATATAGAAATAACTTGATCTCAAGGGAGCCTTAGAATGAAATTAATTAATTGGAAGGTTAAACAGTTTAGAAGTGTTTGGGATTCTAAGGAGATCTCTGTCGATGATAGAGTAACTTGTTTAGTCGGAAAGAATGAGGCGGGAAAGACTTCATTACTTACCGCTCTCTACAGAACTAATCCTATTATATCATCAGATGCTAATTTTGAGTTGGATTTCGATTATCCTAAGAAAAGAGTTGAAGATTATAGGCATGGCGTCGAAAACGATGGGTTAGAGGAGGTCTCAGTTGTCACCTGTCAATTTCAGCTAGAGCAGAAAGAAATAGAGGCCGTCGAAGAAGTCTTTGGAACCGGGGTTTTACCGGAGAAGACTTTTGGAAGAAGCACTTATTATGGGAGAAATAAAAGCACCTTCACTCTCAAAGTAAATGAAGACGTGGCGATCAAGAATTTCAAAGAAAGAGATGACTACTCACCGGAGATATCTAAAGCAGTTTCTATTTGTGACGGGTGGAATGAATTAGTTCAAACACTTACTGACAATGACGCCGATACGGAACTAGTTAATATTGTTAATCGAGTAGCAGAAAAAGGTTTAGGATTTTATATTTTCAACGAGATAATCTCACCCTTAATGCCAAAGTTTTTATATTTTGACGAATACTACCAGCTTAAGGGATGTGAGAACCTAGATTCATTGAACTCTCGTATTGAAAAAGAAGAGTTGATCAGCTCAGACTATCCCTTACTCGGGTTAATTAACCTAGCAAGGCTAAATCCTACTGACCTTGCTAGTTCGACAAGTACCACTCATCTAAAAAATAAACTTGAGGGAGCGGGAAACCACTTAACTGGCAAAATAATTAAGTTTTGGTCTCAGAATAAGCACATTCAAATGAGATTTGATGTGAGAGAGGCGAAGCAAGATGATCCCGAGGGAATGCAAAAAGGAACAAATATTTGGGGTGAAGTTTATGATACTATACACTTGGCTTCAACCTCTCTAGGATCTAGATCGAGAGGGTTTATTTGGTTTTTCTCATTTCTTGCTTGGTATGAAGATGTCAAAAAAAATAATCAGAACGTCATTTTGCTTCTTGATGAACCAGGCTTGTCTCTTCACGGGAAAGCTCAAGCTGATTTGTTAGAATATTTCGAAGAGGGATTAGAAGATCATCAAGTTATTTATACGACCCACTCTCCCTTTATGGTCGATTCTACAAAATTTGATCGGGTCAGAATTGTCCAAGATGCCAGCATTGACTTAGATTCAGCTCCTGATCCAGATGACAATATCGGAACAGAGGTAGTCACCAATATCTTTGATGCCTCTGATGATAGCTTGTTCCCTTTACAAGGGGCTCTCGGCTATGAAGTCCAACAAAGTTTATTTGTAGGTGCAAATTCTTTAGTTGTTGAAGGAGTGTCGGACATGCTTTTTCTAAAAGCAATATCTGCTGAATTAGAACGAGAAGGAAAAGAAGGTTTGTCCAATAAGTGGGTAATTACTCCGGTGGGTGGAATAGGCAAAGTATCAACTTTTGTTTCACTTCTTAGATCTCAAAAAGGGATGAACATTTGCACCCTTTTAGACATTCAAGAGAAGGACAGCCAGCTCATAGACGATCTTTACAAAAGTAAAATCTTAAAGAAGAAACAGGTTTTGACTTACGCCGATTTTATAAATTCGAAAGAAGCAGATATTGAGGATCTTTTTGAGAAAGATTTTTACGTAGGATTAGTGAACCAAGAGTTTAGTAAACAGCTTAGTAACCCAATTCAGCTATCCGATCTAAATTCAAAAATACCACGCGTTGTTGTTGCGTTGGAAAAATATTTGGAAAAGAACCCTTTGAAGTCAGGTGAATTTGGACATTACAGACCAGCTCGCTATTTCACGGAAAATATTCATGACTTGTGGAAAGAAATTGAGGATTCAAACAAAACAGTATTTGTGGAGCTATTCTCTGAATTAAATAAGCTGGTAAAATGAGCTAATATCTAACTTTGAAACTCGGGCTCTCTTCAACCTTCTGACCTCGTTTATCATAAAGTCTAGTTGTAGAAATATTACTGTGTCCGAGCCATTTTTGAGTCTGGGCTAAATCAGCCCCATTTTCTAGGGCTGTAGTTGCAGAAGTTGCCCTTAAGGAGTGAACACAAAAACCCCTAGAGTCCAAAGTAATTCCTACTTCTTTCGCATATTTCATTACGATTGATTTGTAGACAGATGCTGGGTGCAATGGCTTGTTAAGAATTCCAGTGGTGTTGTTTATGACCGGACGAAAAAGAGCTTCATCATAGTCGTGAGCATGACCAGCTTCATCAAGATATAGTTTAATTGCTGATTGGGTAGCTGGAGCTACCGGAATAAACCTAGTTTTTCCTCCCTTTCCACGAACACAAAAATGCATCACTCCTTCACGAGCTGAAAAATCTTTTACTCGTAAACTACAAAGCTCGCCTCTGCGTAGGCCGTGATAAAGCAAAGTTGAGATTATTGCCTTATCTCGAATTCCTTTCAAAGTGTCTGACGGTGGAGCTTCCAGCAATTGTTTCGCTTGGGCGTTTGAAATAGCTGGTGTTTTTCCTTCGTTGTTGTTCGATGGAGGTCTTTTTACTCCGTCCACAGGGTTATGCGAGACGGCATTTCTGTCACATAAATAGTCAAAAAGGGAAGAGAGGGCAGAGAGCTTCCTTCTTACTGTCGCTGGGCTCATCCCCTCAAAAGAGTCTCTCCAAGCAATTACATGTGCCCTGCTTATTACTCGGAATTCTTCTGGTGTTTGAACTCCAGTGAATTTCATAAAATTTTTGATATCCCTTTTGTAAGCATCACGAGTATTCTTGTTTTTTAGATTGGCGAACCATTCTACCTCGGGAGGGACGTCAGCAAGCCGGGCAAAGTCTGCCTTGGTGAGAAGGTACTGCTTATGGACTGAAATTTCTTTGCTCATGTGACCAGTGTGGAAAAGAGTGTAAGTCTATATAAACACTAGTACATGTGTTTTATATTTTAGGCAACATAAAATATATTATGGAGCGTAAAAGAGGGTTTTGCTTATAAGACAATTTTACCAGCTTTTCTTTGAGCAAATATTTCGAATTTATTGAAAAGTCTTACAAATTTCTAGTTCGCACCCCTCTTCGCCCAAAAACTTCGAGAAATTAGTTCTCACCTTGAGGAGAAAAACCAAAACACAAAAGTACATTTCATTGAGCAACAAATTTTTAATAGTTGTTTTTGCCAAAAGGGCTATGATTTACCACTAAATAAGTCTTATATGATTTTTATTGATAGTTCCAAGGTTTAACTGTACTGTTTTAGTAATGTGGAAAAATATTACATCTTGGTTTTGCATAATCTGCTTTCTGTTTATTTCGCCAGGTACTGCGACTGCCGGAGCACTTATCTGTTTTGGAGAAGATGGCCACATTGCTTTAGAGTATAGTCTAAATGGTGACTGCGCTGACTCCCCTCTCCATGAACATTCCAATGAAAATAAAAGTTCCGAGAAACACTGTGGAGAGTGTGTAGATGTTCCCGTCTATGAACGTTATTTGAGCTCTAAAGAGAAGAAACCCTTTTCTTATCAGTCTACCAGTGCAGATAAATATGTAGTGGTAGCAAAGTTACC
>CALKYB010000366.1 GCA_938003565.1 uncultured bacterium | reverse complement strand
AAAGCGAGCAAACTTTTACAATTCTCCCAGGCGCGCAGTTTGACCTGCTTGTTCACGACATGCCCGGGTTTGCAATTGACTCTATAGGAACTGTTTGTACAGAGGTCTTGGATCAGGGTGCTCAAAGTGGCGAGGTAGATGGACGAATGCTTTTATATCGTCCGAATAACGCTGGGAGCTTTGACTTTGTGTTGTCTTCTCCTTTCTCTAATCCTCTTAGTGGAACGCAGTTCGTTCAATTCAATACTTTCCACCCGAGCCTTGACCCGGTGGAAATTGGATTTTTCACAGCTAACTGGTTGACCATTGCGAACGCCGGTACAGCAGCAGAGACAGGAGAGCTGGTTGTTTATGGGCAGGATGGAAGCGTTCTTCTGACAGAGTCTTTTACTTTACCAGGAAACGGAAGGAGAGATATCTCAGTTCATGATTTTGGGGCTAGTAGAATTGGTTTACTGGAATGGATTCCTGTCAGAGACTCAGCGACTTTCAGGTTAACCTTGAACCGATATCTCTATTCTGACACTACGCCTTTTGGTAGTGTTCAAAACGCAGTGTCACTGCAAGGTGTGAAGGGCTCCAAGCAACAGCTTCTTACTCCAGCAGATACCCGTGGGCTAACCGCTATTCTTGAAGTTTCTAACACCAGTAGCAGAGCTGGCCAGGTATCAGTTGAGGTGTACGGCCCCTCAGGGCAGTTGGTCATTGAGTTGCCACTATCGCTTCAAGCTAAAAGTACGCAACACGTCATTCTTGATGGAGACCTAGTTCAAAGCCTTGGAAAAGTTGAAATTTCAGGAAATGCTAGTAGCGAGGTAGTTGTTACTACCATGCAGTATGGAAGGACACCCACTGCTGGGGTTAGTAGCCTTTACCCTATCCCTGCTAGGGAAGCCTTGGGCGAAGTCTCTCAAGGAACCTACAACACTTTCCTGGACCAGGGATGTAATCTACTGGTCGGCAACCGAACTAGTACTCCTCAGGGTATGACAGTAGATATGACCCGGTTCGATGGTGCTTCAGTTTTAAGAAGGCTATTTCTTAACGTTCCGGCTAATGGAATCTTTGAGTTTGATCTCTGTTCTCAAGATATCCAGAATGTTTTTGGAGTTGTGCGAATTAACTCTGGGAGCTCGAGTGCTCTTGTGAGTAATGTGGTAAGAATTGGGATAAACGAGACCTACAGGATTGCTACCCCAGTGAGGTAAGTAAAAATAACGAGTTAAAAGCACCTCAGGGCCTATCTTGTTAAATACTACAAACCTTCATTGAAAAAATCTAATTTGCTATAGAACCGTTTGAATGGCTTAAAGGCTAAATCTTTAGGTCAGTTCAACTTACAAAGATTGGGATACAAATAATGTTACAAAACTTTAAGGCAACTGAATTGAATGACGAACAACTTGAAAAAAGTGTCTCGGATAGCTTCAGTAAAGTCGATGCCTATACTAAGTGTAAATGGACATTTTTGATTTGTGGGAGCGTCCTGCTTATGTTTAGCTTTTTGTTTAAGGAACGACTTTTTCTTGTTCCTATGATTTTTTGTTTTGTGTTAAGCGGTTTGTATGGAGTTCAAGTTCGCAAAATTAGATTATTTAAGGAATATTTAGCGCGAAAGGGCATTGAACTGTAAAATTTTAATCTACTCTTAGCATTACTTCTCCGTGAAGAAAATGATCGCTCTAGTAGCTCCACAAAGAGCGGAGCTAATTAGGCATAGAAAGAAAATTACAGAAATAATCAAATGGACAGGGGTAGCATATTGGTTTGGGATAATAGCCCAGCTGAGAAAAGAAGAAATTATCAAGAGACTGACGGCGTCTCTAATAACTGCATTTAATTTTATCATCGCTTCTCTTATAATTACTTTATAATTTAGAATTACTCCTCAGGGCCTCTATAGTTAAAACAGGGGACTACTCTCGTCTTTCTAAGGGAACCCATTTAAGCTGTGCAACAAGAGCAAGTAAGAAAACGAAAATAAATATCAAAATCTTTGTTTCAACATTCCAAAACAAATAACTTTGCAAACAAATGATGACAAGTAGAGGGCTCGCTACAACCAAACTAGCAATCCAGGGTACCCCGACTTTTTTGAAACAATTTCTACAAACTGTAGGAAGAGCAGGTCCCAGAAAAGCCTTCCGCAGGATTGTTATGCTAGGTTTACTACAATGGGGGCAGTTATACATAGGTTTCTGATTTAAGAAGCTGTGTGGTTGTTCTGTCCTAGAGTTGGTCCTCAGGGCCTATATAGTTAGAAAATTATCTAACTATAAATTAGTTAACCATATTAAGTAATTGAATTGAAGGGGTTTAAAAACCGTTTTGGGTTAATTAAGTAGTTTTAAATTGTTTAAAGTGAATTAAGTCTTTGGAATGTAGAAAGAAAATAACAGTTTCAGCGGTCGAAAGGTGGAGCCGAGTAAGTCCGCTCCAAATCTATCTTACAGATCATCTAAGATATCTTCTTCCCTAGTCTGAATTAAAAACCTGCAGCGAAAAGACTATCAGCATTTAGAACTTAGTATTTTCGCAAAATATCTAGCTTATTAATACTGAAAGAACCTTCTCCCCACCATAGTTCTGTTCCAAACATTATATTAGAAAGGCACCAGTCATCACTATACTCATTTATCCCCAGTTCGGCATATTCTTTTGTTTTAAGAAAGTTTAAAAAATCATTGAAAATATATGTTCCAGATTGGATATCCTCTTTAGGAACCATTGCCAAATAGGTATTATCTGCAAATTTTTTCTTGATATAAACGTCAAACTCTCTACCAAGGCTATCAGTAAAGGACGCATCCGGTGGGTGTCCCGTGGGTGTCCTTTCAGGGCCTTTTTCAGTCCATACGAGGAGAATAAGAATTCGCTCATTGACTGGTTTTATGGTCTCAGTGCAAGAGGGATAAATCAACGAGAGAAACGTAGCATTTCGTTCATCACCAGTAATTTCAACTTCTTTTCCATCTTTATGAATATGCCCCTTTCTTCGTGTAGTTTTGGTAGAGCTAAAAGAAAAATCTATTTCAAACCTTGGCACCTCTTTCAACAGTGCCGGAAGCCCAGTTCTATTACATTTCTTTTCAAAGTATTCGGTATCAGGAAAGGGTTTCTTTCTATGATTCAATTCCATACTCACTCCAAAGACAACTCGAGGGAAAGATTTTTCAGTCCAGTCGGGGAATCCAGTTTTTAAACTATCTTCATCTCCCCAATCGTAATTCCAGCTGGGTCGATATGTGCCATCTGCTTGAGCCTCTATTTCTATACACTGACGCCAGTCCCAGAAAGATCTATGGCCGTTCCATACGTTATTCTCAATATGGAAATCACCTACAAGAATACCTTTACCGGCATGCTGATTATCTGGATCTGTACATTGCCTTTTTTTGAAATATTCAGGGTCTACATTCGCAATAGGCTTAAAGTTACTCAGTATAGATGTGCCCTTTTTCAGTGGAGGACAGTTGAAAGAAAGAGACTCCCTCTTGACAGGAGGTTTAGCTGAGTCGGTAGCTAAAAGCTTCTTTTTAAGAGTTGATGTCTCCTCTCCCCAGACGTTCAGAGGAGTGGCGAGCAGAACACCAACTAGAAATACCTGGGTCCTGTATTTCGCTAAGAAACATTTCTTCGAACCTGCTTGCTTGAGTTTGGATATTAAACAGATCATCTATTGCTCGTTGGAATTACTGAGGAGTAACGCTACTCCTCAGGGCCTATATTGTTCCTATATTGTTAAAAAATTGTCTAACTTTAAATTAGTTAAGCATATTAAGTAATTGAATTGAAAGGGTTTAAAAACCGTTTTGGTTTAATTAAGTAGTTTTAAATTGTTTAAAGTGAATAAAGTCTTTGTAGTTAGAGAAGATAATAAGCGTTTTTCTTGTCTTGGTGGGGATTTTGGGCGTGTTTTGAAACGCCTGATAGGCGAGCGTTATGGGGCAAGCAGTGGGGGTAGTTTGGGGCATTTTCCTTTTTTATTAAGTTTGATATTCATTCATAGTAATATGAGCTTATAGGAATCTCACCAAGATGATCGCGAAAATTTGTAAATTCAATAATATTGTCGATACTAAGTATACCGATATCGGATTGCTCATTCTGCGTTTAAGCATCGGTGGAATGATGTTGTTTTGTCATGGATGGGGCAAGTTGTCCGGATTCTCGGAACTCTCAACAAAGTTTCCAGATCCCCTTGGAGTTGGATCAGCTTTAAGCCTATCCCTTGCGATTGGTGCAGAAGTGTTTTGTTCAATCGCGATTATACTAGGTGTTGGCACTCGCCTCGCAACGATCCCTTTGATTATCACAATGCTAGTAGCTGCATTTATGGTTCATGGTGACGACCCTTGGGCAAAGAAAGAGTTCGCCCTGTTATATCTCTTTCCATTTCTGGCCTTACTCTTTACTGGACCAGGCCGTTATGCTCTTTGTATCCCGTTTTGTAGAAAGGACTAGGATCTAGGATTACACCTCAGGGTAGTATTCCTTAAATTGGTTCTACTTCTCAGGGCCTATATTGTTAGGTAAGGTTGACAAGTAGACAAGTTGGGATGAAAGTTTGTTCAGTCTTTACTTAACAATAGTATTAACTAGCCTTTTAGGCACCGTTTAAAAGGTGGTGGTTCTTATTTGAGTGGATTTTCCTTCTATACTGGGCAAACTTTACTCTTAATTCATTTCTATACCCTATCTCTCTAGCAATATTCTAAACTGTGCTGTTCTGTGATAAACCAACCAGAGAAGATTATCTTCTCGTGCTCTTTTAATTTTTGATTAGATGTTTAGAAGTTTGTTTTGCGGGTGACTGTTGTCTCCTAGACTCACTATACTCACAAAGGTTTCAAGCTTATGGTTCAACAGATACAACAACAGGCGGGACGTCGTTTTCAAATTGATTATGGCAAGGTAGTCGATTTGAATTTAAGTGGAGTATTGGACTGGAGCCCCGAAGGGGTGAAAGCTACCCTAAGCTCCCAGTACGACTTGGATTCCAACGACGACCCACTAAAAGCAATGATTAGATCGTGGGCAAAAAATAACGTTGAAGGGAATGAATGGGCAATTGCTGACATCTCC
>CALKYB010000365.1 GCA_938003565.1 uncultured bacterium | reverse complement strand
AAGCCTATGGAGCCAGCTATGAAATTCATTGCTCCAAAAAACGTGGTCTATCGAAAGATCGATAGCTCTACAGGTCTAATGCCTACTCCCTATTGCCCTAAAGAGAACCTAGTAACAGAAGTTTTCGTCAAAGATGCTGCGCCTAGCAATGTTTGTTTCTTGCACAAAGACCAGCCTTATTTTGAAGAGTCCCAAAGAATCGATAGAGCACTAGATGTTCCTGTATTTAACCGGCACAAAAGACGATCTTTAGACGATCCCCCTGCCACCAAGCCAGATCAACGCAGACGAGATCAACAAGAGCGACGAAGACGATGGCTCCAAGATATGTTCGGTTAGGTTAATCCTCGTACCTAATTTTTTCTAAGCACAGGCCTCTTGCAGGCGCAGTCTCCCCTGCCACATTCCTATCCAAAGATTCTATCACCCCTAGTACACTCTCTATATTTCCTCGACCAACTTCAATTAGCGTGCCGACCATAATTCGAACCATCTGCTTTAGAAACCCCTTACCCTGTACTAAGAAATCAATTTGACGAGATGCAACTCGAACTAATTCAGCACTCACTACAGTTCGAATGGTTGAGTGAGCACAACAGTCACTTGCTCTAAAAGCTGAGAAGTCATGCGTACCTTGAAAAGATCGTGCCTCACTAATCATCTTGGCCAGATCTAGCTTAGAGCCAACTGAAATACTATTTCCGCTATTAAGCCCTGAGGAATAATCTTTAAGAAAAAGCCTATATCGATACGTTTTCTGATGTGGAGTATGACGAGCATGAAACGAGGAGTCTACAAACTCCAAAGAGCTTACAGCCAACTTGGATCCACAAACTCCGTTTAAGGAATATCTAAGCCTACTCAGTGAGTCTATATACTCCACTGGAATATCTATATGTGCCACTTGGGCACGAGCATGCACACCAGCGTCAGTCCTGCCGCTTCCCTGAACCACGATTTTCTCAAGGCTGGGTAGCCCCAGCCCTCGACTTTTGGAATCGAGAATCGTTCTAAATGCAGCTTCCAACTCTCCTTGAACGGTGCAGCACCCAGGCTGAACCTGCCAACCCGAATAACCCGAACCATCATACTCGAGTGTCAGCTTTATTCTTTGCATGCTCTACTGAACAGAAAGATTCTTAGCCACTAGTTCTGCTATCTGCACACCATTAAGAGCAGCACCTTTTCTGAGATTGTCTGAAACCAACCAAAGGTTAATTCCATGAGGAACTGTCTCATCCCCTCGGATTCTTCCAACAAAAGTATCATCAGTACCAATAGTGGTGCTATTTAAAGGATAGGTATTGTCTTTCGGCTCATCACTCACAACAATTCCCGGACTCTCTTGTAACACTTCTCTCACCTGATCTGGCGAGCAAGCATCAGAGAATTCAATATTCACAGACTCAGAATGACAGGACATCACAGGCACTCTAACCGCCGTGGCTGTAAGGTTCAATCCCTGATCTCTGAGGATTTTTTTGCTTTCCTCAATCAGCTTAACCTCTTCTTTAGTATAACCAGAATCAAGGAAATCATCGATGTGAGGGATACAGTTAAATGCAATTCGGTGTTGAAATACTTTAGGCTCAATTTCTTGTTGACTATAAAGCCCCTTTGTCTGTTCCCATAGCTCACTCATTCCTTCCTTACCTGCGCCCGAGACACTTTGATATGTAGAGACAACAACTCTCTTTATCCCAACTTTCTCCATCAATGGCTTTAGCACAACAGTCAGAGGGATAGTCGAGCAATTGGGATTAGAAACTATTAAACCTTGAGAACCTTCTCTAGATTCTAGGGCTTCGTTTAGAACGTCAGCGTTAACTTCCGGTACTATCAAAGGCACCCCTTCATCCATCCGAAAGGCGCTAGTCTTATCAATAACAATAGCCCCGGCGTCAACTGCATGAGAAGCAAACTTCTTACTGATGCCCGAGCCAGCACAGAACAAAGCAACGTCAACCTTATCAAAGGAGTGTTCTGTTAATTCATCAACAACTATATCTTTTCCATTAAAGGAAATTTCTTCACCAGCTGAGCGAGAACTAGCTAAAAGCTTCAGGTTAGCAACCGGAAATTTCCTCTCTTCCAGAACTTCTATTGTTTCTCTTCCAACAGCACCTGTAGCTCCAACTACCGCAACATTTAGAGGTTTTATACTCATAACTTTTCCGAGGAGACTGCAACTTGGGCAGTCCAGGTTAACAAAGTCCGGCATTATACCTCTACTACCCGAGTTTTCAAGAGCTTCGTCTAGTCAGCCTAAAATAAGCCCCAACCCGCTAAGCCTCGGCCTCAATGCTGCTCCAAGGCCGACTCAGACCAACTGGGGTTAAAAAACAAATTGTGAAGTGAGCATAAGAAACTACATTTACTACCTACCCCCTACGGCGCATCACCAACACCAAGGGGGAGCCCAACAACTGAAAGCTACGTAACTTCACAAATCAAGTTGAGAGTCATCACCACTCCTTCCCCAAAAGGGTTCTTCTGCCCCTTACTCACTTCAGCAGTGAAGGTTCGCACCCCTATGGTTAGACTTACCGGCAGGGACTGACGACTTTCCTCAGTCGGATAGGCGTTTCGAAAAGTCTGCCACTCCTGCCCTGGAGGAGCAAAAAGCACGCTTCCAGTACTTGTGTCGGTATCATAAGTCCTCCAATGAGGCAGGACTCCCAAGCTAAATCTCTCAGCCATGGCCAAAAATTCTCTACGTTAAAAGGACCAAAGCTCTGCTTTACAAAGCTTAGGACCTTTTAACTAAAAACCTAATACAGCTCACTACACTGGCTAATTATCTACCGTTTAAACCAAACTGGCAACTCGGGGATGCCTTCTTGCGAAGCTGAGCTTTTAATACATATTTAAGGATGGGTAGAACTGTCTTATAAGGGAAGTAGTGGAAACGCTAGCACTAGAAATAACGATTGTTTCAACCTCTAAATCGAGCTAAGCCTAAATTACTCATCACGGAAGAAGATAAGAGAAAAGCAAGTAAAGTTGAGCGGTTACTAATCCAGTCAGGCTCATATGCGGGTGATTTCAAAGTGCTCGAGCGAAATAGTGGGGCAAGCTCGTCTACATCCGAGCAGTTCATTCGTCCTGAAATAAAATACTGCGGATTCAGAAATTTTTTATGTTGAAGAGCTGTTAAGAAAAAATTGTGTACTTGAATAAAACCTTTTAGATAGACCAAATCTTTTGTGAAAATCACTCTGCCCTTAACACAACCTCCACGAAATATTCTTGCTGCTGAAAAATAGCTCTCTTCTTCACTTTGACCGTGTTCCATGAAGAAAAGAAATATATCAAGGAAATCCGCCCCTTCTAATGCTAACTGAATGGCTTCAACTCTGGCACTAATTCTCCTCAACCTTGTTACATCCATGGTGTTGGTAATGAACTCGGCAAAAACAGCTAAACCCTCTTGGGAACAAGTGGTTCTTGGGGAATTGAGTCCCAAAGTTTTGAGGGGTTGTTTCCTTCCATTGAGAAGCGTAAGCGTATGAACTAGAAGTTCGTGCTGAATCAATTGCTCAACATCATGCGGCGTAAAAGTAGTGGCTGCTCTAATTCTAATCCTTTGAGGGCCAGCTGAAGCTTTCGACTTAAGCTTTGAGTCGGTGATAACTTTTATTTTTTTATCCTGAAATTTCTCTAAAGCGACTGCTTTAATTTCCTCCACTACCGTTTCTGGTAGTATGCATGCAAGCTCTGGTGGCGAAATACTGGTTAGATCAAACTTTTTTACTGATTTTAAAAACCTTTTTGCTGTTCTAAACGTAGAAACTCCTTCATCATTCAAAAGATCCTCAGGTGATCCATAGAGCTCTTTAGAAAGTTTGAAAAATCTCTTTGTGCCCACTGCCTCTACCATTTCTAAACCTAGAAGAAAGCTTTTTGCTGTCCTCTTTGTAATAAGACTAAACGGATGCTGCGACCTGCATTGTCTCAATATGTCTCGCAGCTGTAACTTTTGGTTTGAGAAATCATATTTAGGATAAGTAATTTTAGGTAGTTCGGGATTCTTCTTTTCCCATTGCTTTAGGAACTTATTCTTATGTGACAAGGGCCAGGTTAGATTCTTAAGAATCTCAACTTTCTTACCAACTTTATAAAGCGCTCTATCAGGAACTCGAATCTCTTTGGGAAAATCCTTCATGAAGGTTCCTCACTAGAGCTTGTGGGGTCAGCCTCCTCCATACTCTCTTTTGTAGGCAAGACTTCCGAATTACATTGAGCCTCTTGAATTATAGACTCCGGAAGAACTTTGGTTTTTTGAGTTCTGCGTCTTTTTTGCTTCTCTGGTAAAAGCATCTTTAAAGTTAAGTGTTTTCCATAGCAAAGGAGAGTGTCTCCGGCTTTTATAACCTCACTCGATCTCGGAACCGGAATCGCAATACTCTCTCGGACTATACTTAGAATATTCACCTCTAGTTCCCCTAAGTTTGTTTCAGAAATAGCTTTATTGATTAGATCCGATCCCTTTGTGACAGGCAGCTCCACCACGCTATACCCTCGACTCAGCGATAGTCGTTCATTGAGATCTATCTCGGGGAATTGAACTTGACTCTCAATAAAACTGATGATGGAATCCGCAATATCTTTATGTGTGGCAGACTCTATTCCTTCTAGACCAGGGGAAGAATTTACTTCTAAAATTTGCGGGCCGTTGGAACTCTCGAGCAAATCAACTCCGGTGACTCTCAACCCCATAATATGAGCCGCTTTGAGTGCAGCTCTTTCGAATTCAGGGCTAAGAGCAATGGGTTCAGTGGCTGCGCCAAGATGCACATTAGATCTAAATTCTCCTTCTTTGGCTATTCGGCGCATAGCGGCGACGACTGTATCACCCACCACAAATGCACGAATATCCTTGCCCTTACTTTCAGAAACAAATCTTTGAATCAATACTTTCCTATTTGCTGTATGCAGAGCCTCGATAATTGCTTTGGCTAGATTAGTAGTCTCTATTAACATTACACCTGCGCCATGAGTGCCCTCCTGGAGCTTAACAATCAATGGGGCTCCGCCTATTCGCTTCAATGCCGGTTCGATATCATGTCTGTCGTAAACAAAAGCTGAATCTGGAATTCCAATTTGATGTCGACTTAAAACCTGCATTGAACGTAGTTTATCGCGGGCTACGGTGATTGCTGCGGAAGGGTTTAGACAAAAGACACCCATTTGCTCAAACTGACGAACAACTGCGATACCAAAGGGGTTAGACTCAGCGCCTATTCTCGGAATTACGGCATCAAATTTGGGGACCGGTTTACCATTAAAGTAGAGACCAGGGGAATGGGATTTGATGTCGAGTGTAAATTTTAGCGGAGATAAAACTCTTACGTTGTGACCACGAGCTCTAGCAGTGTTCCTCAGTCGAACAGTACTGTAAGATTTAGGAAGATTGGATAATATTAAAATTTTCATACGTTTAAAATAAAAAGCGAGTCAACGGAACTCAAATGAGAAAGACATTTCTGCAATTCTTGAACCATGGCACCTATTCTATCACCGTTTTGATATTTCTAAGTTTTAAAACTTGGGGTAGAACCATAAGAAGTTGCCTACACGAGTTTTTTTCGTTTGAAAAGCCAACCCATACCAGCAACTACACTGAGCATAACTACTCAAAGCGACCAAATTCAACTGGTCCACCCATGCGTATTCTCGAAATCCAAGGTAAATACCGCTGTTAAAAGCTTCTCCTTCAAACCCCAGAGTTAAAGGTCCAACCTCTTAGCTAAACTTTTATATATTTAAGCTCCTAATTTCTATAAATAATAAAGGAAAGGTCGTCTGGTTTAGAGATGATCGTTTTAGACTGAGAGCACATTCTTTTTAAACAGTTGTGCATGAGCAGCTCACCGCAATCTTCAAGTCTCCCCTTTCTAATACAATCCAACAACTCAAATTGTTCTAAGTTATCTGAAACTCCGTCGGTGGCAAGAATTAATGTATCCGAGTGAGCAAGATTTATTCTAGGCCCGAGTTCAATTCTCATACCCTCCGATCCAACTAAATTTGTCAGTAAATGGCGGTTATCCAACCGAAAGGATTCCTTTTGAGTGACCAATCCTGATTCACAAGCATGCCCAGAGATAGAGTGATCAAGAGTTCGGTATTTGAGCTTTCCTTTCTGTCCGACAGACAATAACAAAGAATCTCCCGCATGATAAGCACGGAAGGTGCCCTCTGTCACTTCAGCTACCACTAAGGTAGTACCCGCTCCTTGTTTCAAGCCCACTACTGCAGAATTGGCAGATTCAAACCCATTCAAAATACCATGCCTGAGCCCTTGATTTGTTCTGTTAGATCGTTCAAGCTCCTCAACTAGGGCTTCCAAAGCAATTTTAGATGCAAGCTTCCCAGACTTGGAGCCTCCCACTCCATCAGCAACCGCCAGTATTTTTTCAGATCCTAAGTCAAGCACTAGGATACCATCTTCATTTGGGCGATCCATATTAGGGCACCGAGTCGTGAATAATGAACAGGATCCTTGATCGAAATGAACTATCTCGGGCTTTAGTAGTGACTTGCCATTGTAAATGGCTAGGCTATTAGAGGCCTCTTGTCGAGCTAGTTCCATTGCATCGTCTCAATATGGGTCCTTAAAGCAGTTATTCTAGGAAATTTTTTTAAAATTAAGGAGCGTTTCAAACCCCTACAAATATCTTTAACCTCTCTTGGTTGCTTTGGATACCACTTTGCGCCTCCGAGAACTTCATAAAAAATATTAATGGCACTACAAATATCATCTTGAATGTTTTCCCTTTTAGGACTGTTCCAATGAAAAAAATCGAGGAGTTTTAAATCAAAGGTCAGGCCATATCGGGAGACGATTATATTCTCAGAGTGTAAGTCCCCGTGATACTCTCCCTCCCTGTGAATATACTCAAGACCAATACAGAGACTATGTAACAAACCAAGTGCCTGAAAAGGAGTCAAACGGCTACCCGGCTGATTTTTTAAAAAGCTACTTAAAAGTGTTCCCTCTACGAACTCTGAAATTAACACTGTCACGGGAGCTTTTCTGAATAGTATTTCTTCCTCCCCATGGTATTGAATAACAATTGGACAATGTTGGAGCTTGTGTAATTTTCTCGCATAGAGATTCGAAGATTTGTTTCTCTTGTTTCTATTAGGAAAGAAAAGCTTTGCGGCTCGCTCC
>CALKYB010000364.1 GCA_938003565.1 uncultured bacterium | reverse complement strand
GTCCGACCCAGCTTTATAAGTTGCGACCACGGGTTTCATCGAGGCTAGACTTTGCTTAAGCTTTAGCTGATGTTTATATAAAGCTATTTTTAGATTGGCTTGTAACTCAGACTCTCTGTATGGTTTAACTAAAAATCCTTGTGGTTCAACTAGCTGAGCTCTCTCGATAGTACGAATATCTGAATGTCCTGAGAGAAACACGATAGGAATATTGTAACGGCCTGAAATTTGGGCTGCGATGGAAATTCCATCCAGCTCGCCCTTAAGTGAAATATCCATCAGTACCAGGTCAGGGCTGGTTCGTTCGATCGCTTCGAGAACTGGTTCAGTTTCTGAAGCGCGCCCAACAACTGAATATCCTAGTCTTTCTAGGGCTCGACTTAAATCTAGAGCAACAAGTAATTCATCTTCGACTATTAGTATGCGGGCTTCTTTCATCTCATTTTTTCCATAGTGTCTACATTTTGAATTCGAACTTAGAACTCCACTTAAAGATGCTATCGTCAGAAACGGGGATGCTTAAGTTTTAAATTTGCTAATTAATCTATTAAATTTGTCAAGAACGAGAGGGCTGATGCCACTAAAGAGCTGGAATTATGCGCACAAATAGGTTTGATTACTCATATTTTTAGAGCCTGTTTTAGACTAATATTTATAGTGTAATTTTTTCATACATCTATTTGTGCAACTTGTTTTGCAATGGAACCGTCTTTTTCCAGGACTTGGAAGTTTCTAGAGAATCAGAAATTGAGAGGGGGGAGGGAGTCTTGGAGTAGGTATGAGAACCATTTCATAGGTAGCCTATGTGAAAAGTTCAATGGCATCACACAGTTTATGGGCCTCAGCTGGGTCGTCCACTTCGACCATACAACTTTTTTCCTTATATCCTGTTTCGTTTTTAGCATCTATTTTAGGAACTAAATCTCTAATCGCATCAGCTGAGTGACTTTGGGAAAAAAATAAACTTCTTTCACGGGAAACGGGATCAATTATCACAAGATATATTCCATCTCGCCTGCGACGAAATACTACAAATTTGATAAAATTACTTTCCGCTAAGATTGGGGAGAGTACTTGAGGTATGAGGCAGTGCCCCAAAATTATTGTATCTTGATAAGAGATACAGGTCTCTCTAGATGCAAGCTTTAGAGCAGGAAGAGCCGCTGGTCTTCCTTTGTCAAAATTTACCGCCAACGGAGCCTGCTTTGCAGCAAGTTCCTCGCAAAAAATGGAAATTTGGTAAGGATCTTCCCGTTTGTAGTCCACTGTTTCTCTCTCTCTTTAGCTTAGTTTCCTTTTTGACTCCGGAGAGCAAATAAGGAAACTAAGCGGAGGCTAGACTACTAAAAAACCTATTACCTACTCCAAGATATATTTTAGATTTTAGAAATTCTAGATTATTTTTACCGCGGGCTCAAGGGGAGCCCAGTTAGTATTCTAAGAATTTCTGATCATGTCCAAATCGATATGTGAGTAGATAAATTCGAACCATCAAATTAGAACCTCCTTTTTAAAGTAGTCGCAGAAAATAACTGCGGCCTCTGCTATATGAGGCCGCAGTCGCCAAAAGATTACCGCTTTATAGGCGTGCGGGCTTTCTATGCTGCCTGAGCCATGCTCTCCTGAATGAACAGTGGGCAAACACCACCGGCTTTTATCATCTTGACTTCCGCTGGGTCGTATATTTGCGCATTACCAGCAGTTAGTAAGGAGCCATTAGCGAGAATATTACATTTAGCATTAACGCCAAAGCCCTCGGGATAGGTGATTGATATACTCTCGGAGCCGTCGAGTTCCAGTTGCGCACTTTTATTGTGCATATGAATTGGAACAACCCCAAGCGCAATCAAATTCGAGCGATGAATTGTGGCTATTAACTCCGCTATGACGGCGTTGACACCGAGCAGTCTTGTGCCTTTGGCAGCCCAGTCCCGGCTCGACCCAGAAGCGTACTTGTCATGACCAAATAGCACCAGAGGGATGTTTTGCTTTTGAAACTCCATGGCAGCATCGTAGAGATTCATAGGTTGGCCATCCGGCCCCAGCGCCCACTGTCCACGACGATCATCAGGCATTAGACGATTGCGTAGCTTTGCGTTCGCAAAGGTTCCACGAACCATCATTTCAAAGTGACCACGTAGTCGGCCATACTTTAGAATCTGACTGACCTTAAATTCTTCGCGCAACAGTCTTGCTGCCGGACTTTCCATCAGTAGTTCGTTGACTGGCGAGATGTGGTCTGTAGTTACTGGTGTCGAATCTGCACCGGGATCATCATGAAAATGCCCCAGCACTCTGGCGCCCTCGAGTTCAATAGCAACTGGTGCCAGATCAAAGAAAGGCGGAAGGGCCAACGTATGGCTCTTGGCTTCGAATTTATAGACATTGCCGGTTTGTACTTCCAGTTTCTGCCATTCTTCGCTACCCGTATAAAGGTTTGCGTCAATCTCCTTGTACACTTCAGGACTGACAGTTTCCCTCATGAGAGCGTATACCTCGTCGGCTGAAGGCATGACCTCTTTGAGAAGGACGGGTTTACCTTCAGCGTCTTTAGCGAACCCTTCTTTCGAAGTTAGATCA
>CALKYB010000363.1 GCA_938003565.1 uncultured bacterium | reverse complement strand
GCAATGTTACCCTGACAGTTCCCGATAATGGTGGTGTTGGCTTTGATCTATATATTCTAGCTAATCACGATGCAGATCCCAGTGACCCGAGTCCACTCACCCTTGCAGACCTTACTTCACCGGTAACCGAATGTAATCAGACTAACAACTTATATCAGATTCCGATTGGCAATGGTTGTTCGGCTTCCGTGGTAGCTCGGTCCGATAATTTTGTAATCGGGGAAGATACAGTCTTGAATGGAAATGTTATTGCCGACAACGGTAATGGAGTTGATCAGGATCCGCAAGGTGACAATTTAATAGTTACAACAACTCCTGTTTCAGATGTTAGTAATGGGGTGCTTGTTCTAAATTCAGATGGGACATTCACTTACACGCCTAATCAAGATTTTTTTGGAACGGATTCGTTTCAGTATGAGATTTGCGATGATGGGACTCCGGTTTCTTGTGCTTTTGCGACTGTTTCGATTGTTGTTAATTCAATGAATGATATTCCAGACGCTATGGATAATAGTGAGACGGTGAATGAAGATTCTTCAATTTCGGCAAATGTCTCAGGAAATGATAGTGCGCCTGATGGTGAGCCACCGGTCTTCGTCTCGGGAACTTCAAATGGAACTTTGGGGTGGAACGGTGACGGGACCTATACATACACACCTAATCCTGATTTTAATGGGGTGGATAGTTTTGTTTATCAGATTTGCGATGATGTTGTTCCGACGACCTGTGATCAGGCTACTGTAACTATTACGGTGGTAGGTCAGAATGATATTCCTGCCCCTGTAAATGATAGTGAGACTATCAATGAAGACACAACTCTCTCCAGCACAGTTGATGCTAACGATAGCTTCCCAGATGCTGAAGCGCACTCCCTAGTTAGTTCAACTTCTAACGGGACATTAACTTTTAATACGGACGGAAGTTATACCTATACTCCTAATTCCGATTTTAATGGGGTGGATAGTTTTGTCTATGCGATATGTGACGATTTAGTTCCAACTAACTGTCCTCAAGCTACAGTAACTATAACAGTTTTGCCTGTTGATGATGTTCCGATAGCTGAAGATGATACTGAGACGGTTGTCGAGGATGGATCGCTGACGACGACTGTCTTATCAAATGATGACGCGCCCGATGGAGAGCTGCCGAACTTAGTGAGTGGACCAGCTAATGGTGTGTTAACTTGGAATGGGGACGGAACTTACACCTATACGCCCAATGGTGATTTTAATGGGACCGATAGTTTTGATTATGAAATATGTGATGATGTAGTTCAAACAACTTGCGATCCGGCAACTGTTACTATTACCGTAACGGCTGCCAATGATGTTCCCACAGCGACTGATGATTTTGAAACGGTTGTTGAGGATGGTTCGCTGTTAGGCTCAGTTCCGGGTAATGATAGTGTGCCTGATGGTGAATTGCCTAGCCTAGTTAGTAGTCCAAGCAATGGTATGTTGACTTGGAATGGCGATGGAACCTATGTCTACCTTCCAAATCCAAACTTTAATGGTGTCGATACATTTGTATATCAAGTCTGTGATGACGCCGCACCTTTGGTTTGTAGTCAAGCCACAGTAGAGATAACAGTCACCCCGGTTAATGATATTCCGATTGCTGAAGATGATACCGAAACGACTCTCGAAGATACTACGCTCAGCTCAGCTGTGCTTGGCAATGATGTTTTTCCTGATGGAGAGGGACCTACCTTAGTTGCCAACCCTACTAATGGAACTTTGGTCTGGAACGGGGACGGGACGTACTCCTACACCCCTAGCTTAGATTATAATGGCGTAGATTCATTTGTTTATGAAATATGTGATGACATTACTCCTACCACCTGCGATCAAGCTACAGTTACTATTACAATTACTCCCGTAAACGATATTCCAATTGCAAATGATGATGCCGAGACTGTTTTGGAGGACTCATCTATAAATGCCACTGTTGTAGGTAATGATTTGGCACCAGATGGAGAGTTGCCAACTTTGTTAACGAGTCCTGCTAATGGAACTTTAGTTTTTAACAGTAATGGTAGTTATACTTATACACCCGATCCTGACTATACGGGAACTGACAGTTTTACTTATGAGGTTTGCGATGATGTGGTTCCAAGCACATGTGATCCAGCTACTGTAGTAATCACTGTTACCGGAACAAATGATATTCCTATTACCTCAGATGATTTTATCGTAGTGGCAGAGGACTCAAGTGTTAGCTCTACTGTGCTTCCGAATGATTCTGCTCCGGATGGAGAAACTCCGAGTTTAGTTAGTGGGACAACTAACGGTACGCTTGTTTGGAATGGTGACGGGACTTATACCTACACACCTAATCCAAACTTCAATGGAAATGATTCATTCGTCTACGAAATTTGTGACGATGTTGATCCGACAATATGTGATCAGGCAACTGTTAGTATCGTGGTGATACCTATTAATGATATTCCAGATGCCGTTGATGATAGTGAGATTACAAACGAAGACACTCCTTTGACGGGTGTTACTGTCAGCTCAAATGATATAGCACCGGACGGAGAGTTGCCGTCCTTAGTCTCGAATCCAGTTAACGGAGCTTTGACTTGGATTGGGGATGGAACCTATATTTACACACCCAATCCTGATTTTAATGGAACTGACTCTTTCATTTATGAGATCTGTGACGACGCCAACCCGGCAGTCTGCGATCAAGCAACAGTTAATATAGTTGTCAATCCGGTTAACGACTTACCAATAGCCGAAGATGATAGTGAAACTACACCGGAAGATACACTTCTTTCTGGGGTCACGGTTAGTCCGAACGATAGTTTTCCAGATGGTGAGCTGCCGGTTTTAGTTTCTGGACCGGCTAGTGGTACTTTAGTGTTTCAGCCCGGGGGAACATACACCTACCTTCCGAATCTCAACTTCAATGGAGTTGACACTTTTGTTTATCAATTGTGTGATGATATAAGTCCGACTGTTTGTGATCCCGCTACTGTGACGATAACCGTTACGCCGGTTAATGATATTCCTATCGCAGAAGATGATACTGCTTCAGTCGCTGAAGATAGTTTGTTAAATAGCTTTGTTTATCTCAATGATTTTTACCCAGACGGAGAAAATTTTTCTTTAGTTAGTGGTACGGCTAATGGAGCACTGACTTTCAATCCGGATGGAAGTTATACCTATACTCCCAACCCACAATTCAACGGAATCGATACTTTTGCCTACGAAGTTTGCGATGATGTTACTCCGACTACCTGTGATCCGGCTACAGTCACTATAGATGTTTTATCAGTCAATGACATTCCGGTTACGGCTGATGATACTGAAGTTGTTCCTGAAGATGGAGTGCTCAATTCTACTGTTGTTAGCAATGATGCAAGTCCAGACGGAGAACTTCCAACCTTAGTTACTGGACCAGCTAACGGCACCCTTTCTTGGAATGGAGACGGTACATATACCTACACTCCAAATCCTGATTACAACGGACCAGACTCCTTTGTTTACGAGACTTGTGATGATGAGATTCCTACAATTTGTGATCCATCCACGGTTAATATTACGGTTACTCCTGTAAATGACATTCCAATTGCCGAAGATGATACGAATTCTGTTACAGAAGATGGCAATCTGAATAGCACCGTTTTGGGTAATGACAGTTTCCCAGATGGAGAGCTTCCTTCGCTGGTATCTGGACCATCCAATGGTGTGCTGACTTGGAATGGAGACGGCACCTTTACTTATGTCCCAGACGCTAACTTTGCTGGAACGGATACTTTTGTTTATCAGATTTGCGATGACGTTAATCCTACTGTTTGTGATCCTGCTACAGTAACCATCAATGTGATTTCTGATAATGATGTGCCAGTTGCTGAAGATGATAGTGAGGTGACCGATGAGGATACTCCACTAACTGAGGTGGTCGATGACAATGACTTTGCTCCAGATGGTGAGCAGCCTTCATTGGTTTCTGGACCTAGCAGTGGAGTATTGTTGTGGAATGGCGACGGGACTTACACTTACACACCTAACCTGAATTTTAATGGGGTTGATTCGTTTGTATATGAAATTTGTGATGATCTGGACTTGGATGTCTGTGAGCCGGCAACTGTCACTATTACAGTTAATCCCATTAATGATGTGCCGATTGCCGAGGATGATTTTGCCTCAGTCGGAGAAGATAACCTGCTAACGAGTACAGTGAACCTCAATGATTCTGCACCTGACGGAGAACTTCCCACGCTAGTTTCAGGTGCCAGCAATGGAGTAGTTACATTTAATTCGGACGGAACCTATACTTATCTTCCGAACTTAGATTTTAACGGTAGTGACTCATTTGTCTATGAAATTTGTGATGACGCTGCTCCGACAGTATGTGATCCCGCCACAGTTTTTATCACGGTTTCTGCGATAAACGATGTGCCAGACGCTATGCCTGATTCTGAGGTTACCAACGAGGATACACCTATTAGCGCCTCTGTCAGTTCAAATGATAATGCTCCCGATGGAGAGCAACCTCTTTTAGTGAGCAATCCTAGTAACGGAGTACTTCTTTGGAACGGCGATGGCACTTATACCTATACGCCAGCAGCTAATTTTTTTGGTGTAGATACTTTTGATTATGAGATTTGTGACGATGCGGACATAACTGTCTGTGATCAAGTGACAGTGACGATAACTGTTAACTCTACTAATGACATTCCAATTGCATCTGATGATTTTGAGACTTTGCCTGAAGACGGTAGTATTTCCACTAGCGTTTTAGGGAATGACTATAACCCAGAAGGAGAATTGCCGAGCTTGGTTAGTGGTCCGACGAATGGAACACTGGTTTGGAATGGGGATGGGAGTTATACTTATACGCCAAATCCTAACTATAATGGGGTTGACTCGTTTGTCTATCAAATTTGCGATGACTTAGTTCCAACAGATTGTAGTCAGGCTACAGTGACCTTAACCGTTACCGGAACGAACGATGTTCCCGCAGTTAATGATGATTTTGAAGTAGTTGCTGAGGATGGAGTTTTGACTAGCTCGGTAGTCGGGAATGATTCGTTGCCTGATGGAGAGCCAGTTAGTCTAGTTTCTGGTCCAAGTAATGGAGTTCTTTCATTGCTGCCAGACGGTTCATATACCTACACACCGAACGCAGAGTTTAGTGGTGTCGATACCTTCACTTATGAAATTTGTGATGATTCTGTTCCTACTGATTGTTTTCAGGCTGTTGTTACAATTACAGTTCTTATCGATAGCGATGAAGATGGTATTCCCGATGTAGATGATTTGGATGACGATAATGATGGAGTGTCAGATCTTGTTGAAGGAGTTTTAGATACAGATGGAGACGGTATACCTGATAGCTTGGATTTAGATTCTGACAATGATGGAATACTGGATGTGATTGAAGCTGGTGGGGTTGATCCGGATGGGGATGGCGTTATCAATTGCACTGTTGCATTTGGAGCTGATGGTTTTTGTCCTGATGTAGATCCGAGTGATGGATCCATCCCGTTGCCTGATCCTGACACAGATGGTGATGGTATTCCAAATCGACTAGACTTAGATTCTGATAATGACGGCATTCCAGATGTGATTGAAGGGGGCGGGGTAGATGTCGATGGAGATGGGGTCATTGACTGTAGTGCAGCAGTTGGCGTTAGTGGTCTTTGTCCGGATGTAGATCCAGTCGTTGGCGGGGTTCCACTACCAGTGGATGATTTTGATGGGGATGGTGTACCAGATTATTTGGACTTAGATTCTGATAATGACGGTATTCCCGATATATTAGAGGCTGGAGGGGTTGATTCCGACGGAGATGGTCAAGTTGATGGCTTTGTTGAC
Source organism: uncultured bacterium (assembly GCA_938003565.1). Taxonomy (GTDB): domain Bacteria; phylum Bdellovibrionota_C; class UBA2361; order SZUA-149; family CALKYB01; genus CALKYB01. Next base: position 4,374 of record CALKYB010000363.1, on the reverse strand, counting down.
TCTGATGGAGACGGATACGCGGATAGTTATGACTCAGACGACAATAATTTTCCTGGCTCCGGGGATGGCGGAGATCCTTTGCCAGTGCCGGATACCGATGACGATGGATTTCCAGATTATTTAGACCTAGATTCTGATAATGATGGCATCTCGGATGTAACTGAAAGTGGTGGTCCTGACGATGATGGAGATGGAATTCTAGATTGTAGTACTGCCCCTAGTTTTGGCCCTGATGGATATTGTCCCGATTTGAGTCCTGAAACTGGAGGAACTCCGACTGTTCCTACGGATAGTGATGGAGATGGAACTCCTGATTTTCAAGAAGTAGATTCGGATGGAGATGGGATTCCGGACGCTGAGGAATGCCCTACAGGTCTTGCCTGTCCTGACACCGATGGAGATGGAGTCCCAGATTATCAAGATCGTCTTTGCTCAATAGCGGGGATGATTACATTTCCGAATGGCGATCCCCTAGAGGGACTTACTGTTGAAGAAGCAGACGGATTGTTTTCCACTACAACAAACGCTGACGGGGAATTCATTTTCGCGAATATTCTTGATGGCACTTATAACATCATAGCGACTCAAGCTAACGGAGTTCAGGTTGCAAACTTTATCTTTGATACCACTACTGTTGATTCTTGTTCAGAGCCTCTTGAAATTTATGCCGAGTTCTCTCTTCTAAGTCCGGTTTATTTTGTCTGGAATAGTTTCTACAACCAACACAACGTAGTTGTCCTACAAAATAAAGGTAGTAATGTTATTAACGGTACGCTCTCTCTAATTGATCTTACGGGAAATCAACTGGATCAAATTAGTTACAGTATTCCAGCTAATGCTGAACAGGATGTCTTGGTTAATGCTCTCAGTGGTTATAGCACTCAAACTTATGGTCATATAAAGCTTGAGTTTGATAATCCTGAAGATTTTGATGGGCATTTAGCTCAATATCGATTTACCCCGGACAATAGTGATATCGAGTTTTCAATCTTCCGAGCTTTTGAAAATATTCAGATTGGCAACACTTACGCAGCGTTTAACACTATTCAGCCGAGTTTTAGATACGAAGATCTGTCCAATACAATTCCGAATTGGATTCAAGTTGTAAATGTTGATGAGTTTGCTTCAAAGAATTTTACAATTAATCTTTATGACCTCAATGGTAGTTTGATAACCACTTCAAACTTAACTCTTGCTCCGCGAAGTAGGTATGATACTCAGGCGGGTCATGAAGTGCCTGGTCTTGGATTTGTCGGTACAGTTGAAGTGGTTCCATGGGATCCAACAGCACCTTACTTAGCTCAACTTTATCACTATGGAACAGGAGATCCAATGGGTCTCAACGCAAATAGGTTTCGCTATGCTTCAGGGGAGACCGCTCAGTCGCCATCTGGATACAGAACGAGTGTTCCGATTTCCACAGGTGGTTTTGGTAGTAATTATTTGGTTGTGACAAATACGGAGTTTAGTGTTGGAAGTGTTAAGATAGATTTTTATGACTACTCTGGAAGTGTGGCTCAGAGTCAGTTTTTTAGTATAGCTCCTAAGTCCCAGATTCACCTAGATATGAATGCGATTTTAGGAGCGAGTAATTCTGGATTGGCTGTTATCGAACCAGTTGGCGGATCGAAAGTAGTGGCGAAAAGTATGGTTTACTTTAGAGACTCCCTTGGTGATGTATCAACTGTCTATGGAACTGACTCCAGACCGTCTTATGCTGGTGACTATTCTGGACCATATAACAGTTTCTTCGCTCAGAATTCCTGGATAAAGCTTTTTAACACAACTTCTGTTCCGGTTTCTTTTGTTATAGAAGCTTATGATATTGGTGGAAATTTGATCGGATCTTTTAGCCAGGGATTAGCGCCACTTAGTGGAGTAGAGCATGAGGTTAATCAAGTATTAGGGTTAACGGTTCCAGCTAATACGGTTGGCCGAGTTGCTGTTATTTCAAGCAGTCCTGGAGCAATTAGAGCTGAAGTGCTTCGAGTTAAACCTTCAGCCTTCGACTTCACTTTAGTTGATAACGCCGCATCGTTGCCAATAAGGTAATAGTCGTAGAAGTTATCTGAATTTAGAGGGAAATAGTTTTATTCTCTGGTCAAAACCTACTCTTCCGTTGCATATTGAGAATCGGATCGACTTTTAGGCTTGATATTTGTCATGCCACGTGAGCGATTTCTTCAATTTTTAAATCTCTTGGGGGAGTATGTTTGCCTTATTTAGTAGAACAAAGTTTGCTTTTGCCTATAGTTTAATTATTTCTATCGTTTTCCTCTCTGGTTGTGGTGGAGGGGGCGGCGATGATGCTGATGGTCCAGACTTGGCACAAGCCTCGCTAACTCGTGCTGTTAAAATTATGCCTTTGGGTGATTCAATAACCCAGGCCATCGATGGTCGTGCTAGCTATCGCTACTGGCTTTGGAAAGACTTAGATTCAAAAGGGTATAATTTTGATTTTGTTGGTGGTCAACGAGGTGCTCACTCGGGAAGCAATTTCCCTAATGATTTTGATTTGGATCACGAAGGGCATTGGAGCTGGTCTAGCTCTAATATTCTAAGCAATGCATCTGGTTATGCAGCGGCGCATGTTCCTGATATTGTACTTTTGCATATCGGAACAAATGATATGTTTAGAGGTGGAAGCATTGATCAAACTCTAAATAATATAGCCTTGATTATTGACGCTTTCCGCACAGTGAATCCTTCAGTTGTGACTCTGCTGGCTAGTGTTATTCCCTCAGATCGTTCTTCAGATAGGATAGCAGCTTTTTCTAGTGCGATTGCTATGAATTATCAATCTCTAGGAACTGACTCCTCTCCAGTAGTGCTGGTGGATCAAAATCAAGGATTTTTTGTCTCGAGTGATACCTATGATGGTATTCATCCTAATGCCTCAGGAGAGCAGAAAATGGCGAGAAGGTGGGCTGCGGCTTTGGAAGATATTCTCTGATTTTTTAGTTCCTAATATTTCCGAAAATATTTTCTAAGGCTATCGAAAAATTGGATCGAGTCTTAATTTGTTTTTCATCAACTTGTAAGTCGAGTGTATTTGTTCCAGGACGGGTTTAGTCTTGTCGTCTATTTTGTGTTCTAGACTAGATAGGATGTTGGTCTTTTGGTTTTGTGGGATAAAAAATCGGTAATCTAGTCCATCAACACAGCCAGAGCAGTGACCTTTTTTAAGTGTCAATTTTAGTTTATTAAAATCTTCTTTCCTTAGTAGCTCTGATAGTGTCTTTGTCTCGTCAAGACTGAGTTTCGATTGTTTTTCGATTCTAATGTTAAACAGATCCAGATATGTCTTGGAGGATCGACCTTTATTCCGTGATAAAGTGAAGTGTCCATCTTTGTAGAGGGTGTAGACACCGCAAGTTCGCAACCGAAAACAACCCCCAGATTCCTCAATGCTGATAAGAGCATCGTTTACGTTTCGGATTTCCTTAATCTCGGCTACCAGTTCTTTGGTCGCCTTCTCTACACCAAACCAGGCACTAGCTAGTTGAAGCCTACCCTCTTTGTTACTAGCTTCTTTTTCCAAGAAAAAGACTTGCTTTACCTTGGACTTTGCGAGATTCGAGAAATTAATATTGCCTTTGCCATAACGTGTATAGCTAATTTCGAACTCACCAGAGGAGAACTCGTCAGCGCCTTTTAAAACCTCGTCAGTTCCAATATTTACAATATAAGTCTCAGATTCTGTAACTTTTTTAGCCTCTATTACGGTTCCGACCAAAACGATGTCAGATTTCCTGACGAGGTATGATAAACTGGGTTTAACAGTGGCTATCGATTGTCCAGGAAGGATTAGAAGAAAAAGGACAAAAATACTTACTATAGAGAGTTCGGTTTTCAAGAAGATCCTTCCTATTTGCTGCTAAGTTTATGCGGATAGTATAACATAGAATTAGTTTGTCAGGAAAATCGTTTTCTTGGTTTTAGCTTTTACCTCCTAGTTTTTTTGAATTTTGGTATTATGGATCCGCTCAGTCAAGGGCTAGTGGGAGGAGTTGCGTCTTCTCTTTTCGCCAAATCTAAACAGCTCCGAGTCAGTTTTGTTGTGGGGTTTGTCTCAGCTCTTCTAGCAGATTTAGATATTTTTATTAGGTCCAATGAAGATCCACTTTTATCTCTCGAGTATCATAGACACTTCACCCATTCCCTTTTATTTGTTCCCGTAGGAGGACTATTTGGGGCTATTGTAACCTGGCTTATCGTCAGAGGGAAATTAAGTTTTAGAGAGAGATATGTTTTCGCCACTCTAGGCTATTTAACTGCTGCGCCTCTAGATTCCTGTACTAGCTATGGTACTCACCTCTTTTGGCCGTTTTCCGGTGAGCGAACTGCTTGGCATATTATTTCCATTATCGACCC
>CALKYB010000362.1 GCA_938003565.1 uncultured bacterium | reverse complement strand
GGTGACTGATTGAAGACTGCATCAATAAAAGACTCTTTTTGTTTAGAATTTTTTCCTAAATGGAATGGAGATATTTTATTACCATTTTTCCAAAATCGAACTTGTCCGGAAAAAATCTTTTTAATTTTTTCAATTGTAATGTTTCGGATCTGATTATTTTGGTTAACAACTACAACCAGTTCTTCAGCTTTGGCTGTTGAAGAAATAAATACTTGAGTGAAAAGTATCAATGGTAGTCAGGCATAAAAAAAATTTCTGGGCTTTAGCTGAGTCATGTTTTCACCTAGAGGTACAATAGAGTAAAAAACAGGAGCGAGAAAATTCTGCCTCGCTCCTCAAAATAGACCCGTTTTAGGAGTCCGCAATCTGGCAATTAAAACGAAGCTGTGACAGAAGCCTGAAGCTGGTTAAAGTCTCTGTCCTCGCCATCAAAGTCGGTATCAACTTCATACATATTGACTGTATACTGTAAACGAAGTCTGACATTCTCATCAACAAAGTAGTTAGCTCCGATAATATGCTCAACTTCATCTCTAGCCGCATCAACATTTCCAGCCAGGTCAATGAAGTCGTATCTGTAAAAGAACACAAAATCACCAGCCCGAATGAAAGGTTGGGCATAGAAAGCTTCCTCGTCACCTTCATCGTCGAAAGTGCTAGTTAACCATTCCGCTTTAAGTCCGTATCGGTCGTAATCCAAGAATAAATCAACACCGAAAGCATTGTATCTATCATCAGTTTCACCACCTAGCTCGTCGGAGGATGAGAACTGCTTAACTCCGTTCTGATAGGAAGCGCCAATTTTGACTTCTTCGCCAAGCGGACTCCAAACCAATCGAGCACCAGTAATAGCTTCCCCTGTATAACCAGAAAAATTACCCACATAGGCATTTATGTCTAGGTTAGCTGTGGGGATACTTTTGTGTGCCTCTAGCCCGTTCAAAAAGTTAGGAACAATGGTATTGCCAGGAAAAGGCCTCAAAAAATTAGGTTGATTCAGCTCCATTAGTGTCGGTGGAAAATGCTCAACATTTATAATACCCCAAGGAGTAATAAATCTACCGGCCTTTACATCGAAGGTGTCGCTAAAGGCATGTCTCCACCAAGCTATGATAGCTGGATTTCGATTGTTGTTACCGCCGAACTCTCTTAGGTCAACATCTTCAAGAGTATGTTCATTTTCGAAATCATGTTGTCTAAGGTAACCAAGCGCTGAAAAGAATCTATCTTTTTCAGTAATGTCAGCTGAGAGTAGAAGCTCGACGTTAGTTTGATCAAAACTGTTTTCTGAGCTGAAGTCTCCACCATGATTCAAGGTCCAGGTTTGGGAAATAAATCCACCAAAATCAAATTTCATAGCGTCAAAAGCTGATATTCCAACTCTAGATGACTTTTGAACTTTTAAATCGAGCAATTCATTTTCTAAATCCGCTACACTCTTCTGCAGCTCAGCTATTCTACTGTAGTTTAAGGGCCTGGCTTTTTTACTGAAACCTCCCTGAGAATATGCTGCATTAAAAGGAATTAGTGTTATTAAGGAAAGCAAAACTAAGGCTGAAGTTGTTATGGAAAATTTTTTCATTTGGACCCTATTAGTAGATAGTATTTCGGATAACTAACTGTCATTAAATTGAAGTAAACCCATCAGGATGATTTGATAGTTTTGAAAACGCTGATGTTCATCTCGTAGCATGAAATTCTTTCCTAATAAAATCCCAAGTTGTGGATAGGTGGCTCTGTGTGACTCTCTCTGTTGATAAGATTATTATCAACCCCTTTTTCGCCGTAAATTATCAAATTTTTCGAGCGATCTATTATAGTCTGATGATTTATTAACCACGTCTGCGTGGGATTTGGGACCTCAAACAAAACCTCTATAAGAGGGTAATTAAAGTTTTGCTTCAAGGGTTTCAATATGACCCTCGCTTAAGCCAGGCCATCTTAGCGCTACTGGTATTTTCTTTTCTTTCTCTTAATAGGTGTCGTGCAAGACTGTTGCAGAGTTTTAAGTTTGGCTTCAAGGCGTTTTGAAAATTTACTTTCAATGTTAAAGCCTTTTCTGTCCTTAATCTGACGATATTCTTCCTGTTTTATTTTAGAAACTTTAAGAGCCCTTTGATATTCGGAGCCTTTAGAACAGTCTACTTTCTTGACACTAGTGACATCAGGAGCCCAACTAGTTTGATTAGATTTTTGAGGGCGCTTTTTCGGAAGACTAGGAGTAGGACTTATTACAGGCTTCTTCACTAGTTTTTCTTGGACCTTCTTTTTACTAGCCACCTTTGGTTTTGCCCTAAGTTTGGGCTTTGGAGTTTTCGTTCGCGTTATAATTCTTGACGGCTTAGTCTTAGGTATAGTTTTTCTAGGCTTTGATTTTACAATGGCTTTGGCTTTTGGTGTAGATTTTAAAACTTGGGTAACAACCTTGGGTTTGCTTGTTGGGGTGGCAATTACTGTTGGCTTCACAGCCGAGGTTTTTAAGTCGGTGGTTTTTTTTGCCGAACTGAGAGAAGAAGGTTTTGTTGTTTTTGCGATTTTCGGAGTGACTTTCTTTTCAACGAGAATCTGTTTTGGACTATACTTAGAACAATCATCCATTAGGGAGAGGAACTGGCCAGAAGTTATTCTTCTGGGAGTCTCTGCCATTAACTCGAGCAACTCTGAATTTACACAACGGCTAGGACAGGCTTTATCCGCTACCTTATATGTTGGGCACTTGGCTTGGATTATCTTAACTATTTCGCTTTGGGGCTTTTTTGATAGCGGATTTTTATAGCTTGGATTTTGAGCTAGGCACTGAGTTGGCAAAGCTAGGTAAAAAAGTGTTGAAATTGAGAGAAGTGTGAAAATAAAGAATTCTATTCCTTTTGGTGAGTTTTGATTAAAGGATTTCAAGGCGATGCTTCGGAATCCTTTTTGATTGTATTCTCTCATTTTTATTTAATCTCAACTGATGGGGCTAAGGGCTGTATCTACTAAAAAAGTGAAGCTAACAGCTTGGATGTTCTACAGAAACTTGTCATTTGAAGCAAATTTAGGGGATAGGTGGATTTCAATATTCTTAATTACCGCAAGATAGACAATCAAAAAAATCACAGGAAAAAGGAAGTATTGGTGTTGGCTCTTAATTCCAAAGTTTAAAAGCAAAAGGCAGGCTAGGCTTACTGCAAACAAACTTCCCATTTTTGAGACTAATGATGGAGTTAACACTTTGCTTTTTAGTGCTAGAATTAAAACAACTAGCTGACCTAGAGCTAGGGAAGAAAAGTCGTAGGGCCAACCATGGGGGGCTATAAAGAAAGAAAGGCATAGAATTGGAATAAGGTGGATTTCCCAGCGAGGCTCAGAGCTATTCTTTATGCGATAGCCGAAATAGAAAAGTGTTCCCAACAGAGTTGCCAACCAAGATAATTCTCTAGATTGTGCAAGTTGATTATTCTCGCAGAAAATCCGTATTATTCCAGGAAGGGTGGCGACTTTCCACGAAGTTACTTCAATTCCGTGTCCACTTGAAGTGCTAGGAAATAGGGATGCAACCCAAGTGTGTACTCCTATTGGAGAAACCGCGTAGCTAGTCAGGGCTAAGACAGATATTCCAGTTAGGAAGCCTAGGATGATTAGGTATCTTTTTCTGAGGATGACTTCCAACCCTAGTGCTAGTGCTAGAATTAGAAATAAATGAGGCTTAAGGCTAAGAATGCAAAGGCATAGGCCTGCACGGAAAAATTGTTGATATCTTAGTGAGTATAGTAAGGCTGAAATTCCAAACATTAGAAAAATACCGATTTGTCCCCACTTCAAACAGCTAAGAATTGGGTAAAAAAATAGCAAAGTGGCGAAAGGAATGATCAGACCGTTTTTGAATTTGTAATCTAGCGCTTTGCAAAGCATTAGAGCTGAGCAATAAATTAGCACTAAGTTTATGGCAATCCATAGTTTTGCTGCGTCGAGAAAATTAAGGAAAAGCAAAGGAGCCATAAACACCAAAGTCCAAGGTGGGTTCCACATCATAATTGCATTCTCGTCTTGTAGGCCAACATCGTTTTGAAGTTGAGCCATCGCATTGAAGTCGTAGGGGTTTGCTCCTTGCAACCAAAGTTGTCCAGCGCTCCAGTACTCTATAAAGTCGACGGTTCCAAAGGAGCCATACTCATATGCGCCTGAGGTTATGATTAAAGTTAGAATACTGGAGAGCAAAAAGCACTCTAGGATTGTAAAGACAGAAATCTCTGCGGTGTTGTCAGTGGAGTCCATGGATGATGGGCAAGGGGCTAAGAAATAAAAGCGACTAGGCCTCTATAGCCTGTATTCAACGGTGTGGCTAGAAGCCATCCCAAATATCCGTTTTTGGCCAATCTGGACAAAACGGCACATCTTTTAGGAACTCATTTAGCTCGCTAAAATCGGGTTCTATATGTTCGCCAGGGCGGATATCATGGGATGGTTATGTTGCAAATCTTATATCATGCAATGTGGGTTTACCCTGGGTCGAGTCAAAATAGTCTAGGAACCACTGTTGGTCGCGACATTTAGCATTCTTCCTTGTCTCACTATTTCCAATGTTTCAGACTTGCTGTGGGACAGGGAAAGAAAATTTTGCCCAAGGATTGCAGTCATAACCGGTCCTAATTTCATGTTGTAGGTGATAGATCCGGTTGCTTGCCCAGATGAGGAAACTTCTAGGGCGATAGATCCGCAGTCAATTTTTGACGAACATCCAGAGCTGTCGTTTGTGGCGTTGTTCACGATTTTCTTTAGAGTTGTAAAGCCGATGTCTTTTGCCAGTTCAATGTTTAAATTGGTATCAGAGCTTTCTTCTTCTGAAAAGGTTTCTGAAACAGGTACTGCATAACAACCGATAAATGAGGTGCTTTCACTAGATTCACTATCACAGGAGCTCGGTTGACTGGCAGCTCTGGCGATTAGGGTTGGAGTGGAGCTGGGATCGGAGGTTGGGTCTACACAATTTGTTAGTAGAGGAACACATGCGTCTACAGATTGTGGGTTCTCAACTAAATGTAGAACTCCAGAATCTGTTTTGCCCAGGTCTGTCAAGCTGCAGTTTTGATAGGATGAACCGTATTGTTTAGCGATAAGCGCTTGAAGCTGTTCTTTCTCAGTTAAAAAGGAGTTGGGATTTTGACATTCACTCCTCTCAAGGCAACTGGGAGTTGAATTGGTCTGCGCAACGAGAGGGGCTCCTCTAAGACCCTGTGGTATAGCTCTAGGATCCTTAACTTCTAGCTGCCGAGGGTTTGTTTGGATTGAGGCTGATTCTCCTATTTTTGGGATTGATCCGAATATGTTCGGATAATTTTGTTTCAGTGCCGTTTGCCACTTCTCTTCGGAGGGAACTTCTTGAAGTGTAGCCTCCTGGTTTTCTAGGCATCCAGAGAGTCCGTCACCTCGCAACACTAATTCTAAACTCTCAGCTGGGGTCGACTCTTTGCAGCCTAGTGTTTCTAGGGCTTGGACATTCTCTAGAATAGTTTTTTCAAAAAGAAGCTCGCCAAATTTTCTTGGATCCTCTTCTATTATGGTATCTTTGGGAATAAGCTTATCAGCAAATTTGTCCAGAAAACTCGATCCTAGGCCTGTTTGAGATGAGGTATTGATTTTGGCGACATCTACTGTATCTGAGAGCTCTAAAAAGGATTTCTCTAAGTTAGGGCAGGAATCCGCCATTGTTGTTTCTTCACAACCAATTTGGCTTTTCTCACAGGTATGTGTGACTGGATTCTCAACTTTAGTGGAGCAACTTAGATCGGTGTAGTTTACTCTTAGAGGCTTAGGTAGGCCAGTGAACTTTCTGCCTGCTGCGGTTCTTTCAGTATAGCTCTTGTCGAATAACTCAGAAAATAGCTTGTTATTCGCTAGCTCTGGCGTTACTTCGACCCAGTTGGGTTCACAAATGCCGCGGCTTATACTTAATTTATTCCCTTTAGTGTCTTCTAGGTCCATTTGTAGGTAAGTCCAAGCCGCCGTAGAAATTAACCCTGCATTCGGGTTTTGGCTAGCATCTAGTATCGAGCCGGTTGGAACAATAGTTTCGCTTCCTGGAGGTAGATGCCCAGACTGAACCAATGACTCCCTCCAATCTTGATTCATTTTTGGTCCCGAATCAGAAATTTGAAACAAATTAGATATATCTTCCATGGAAAGAGCTTTGGTGTTGAGGTAATCTAGCACCCCGTCAGCACATCCTACAACTTCTACGACTAAATATTGTGCCTCTGTGGTGATGTTATGGGGGAGTAGATGGTTGTCTGGAACAACTTGTAAGTCGTAAGGAATTCCTTCAGTGCGGAATGTTTTAAATTCTCCCCGGTGAGCTTCTTCGAAACCATAGGGAGTGGCGGTTCGTCCATTATAATGCACGCTTTCGTTTGTGCCAAAGGTGGAGTGTGGGTCGTTGGTTTCTTTTCCTTCCCAATCACAATTACTAAGAGTTACCCATTCGTGATTATCTTTTTCAATTTCACAACTTGAAAGAACAGTAACGTTTTGATCCTCCTTTTTTCTAAGGTAGGTATCAAGATCGTCCGGTTTTCCATTGGCATTAAAGTCTTGGAATGTGGTGGTGTGGACACCAGGGGGACACCAGCTTTCGGTGGTAAAAGGCCCTGGTTTGTTCTCATGGGCTTGGACTGATCCAGCCGTTGAGTAATGTTTCCCGCGACCAATAAAGTGAGGCAAATTCATCAAAGGGCCGGTCAGTCTGTGGCTGAACTTGCCATCGGATAAGACTTCTCCATCTTCTCCATAAACAAACCAAACCCTATTAACTGGAGCCCATGTGTCGGACCAGGAATTTAGTCGAGCAACAAATCGACTTACCGGAATATCGTATTGGTTCCAAGCCGCCGAGACTTCAAATTCAGGGACATTGTAGCTTGCAACATTGGCCCTCCAACTAGTTTCATTGATTGTTGGTGCATAGCTAACTTCTTGTGCATAGGAAATAGCGGTAGTTGGTCTTGCAGGGAATCCGTACCAGTCGGATACTTGTTGTCCAGAAGCAGCGGAGTCTGGATTGAGACAAGCTCCCTCTGAAGGGACGATACAACGCATAGCTGTTGCCAAGGAGTCTTGTATTGCTCCGTTTACTCTAACGTAGTTTGCGAGATCTATGAGAAGCATCAGAAAGACAAATCCGGCCAAAGAGGAAAATACCAGAGCTATGGAGCTTGCTCCCCTGTTGTGGGAGCATTTTTGAGAGTCAGAACAAAGGAAGGGGTAGCAATTTGTAAAAGGTAAAATGGCTCGAGCTAAGATTGTAAAAACTTTCATCTCTTTTCTCCAACTCTAGAGTTAATTTGCCGACTACGTAGTTATGAAGCTTTATGGATTAGTCTAAACATATAAAAGCCCTTAATCTAGGTTTGAACTGAAATAAAGATTTAATTTCTAAATATCGAGATCAGTAATTTTAGGGGGTTAGCTATGCTAGCGCATCGCTATACCCCCGGGGTGATAATTAATTATAAATACCGAAGTTTATAGTGGGCGGGGTATATTCTTCTTGAGGACGAGTTTCGATTGCCCGAGGGTGAGCATAGCTTTTATTTTTTAACATGAAGAGCGGTTCAAACTTATCGAATCATTGCTATTGATTCTGTAAAAATTCTCAGACAAATTGATGCAGCAAATTTAAGTAAGGCTAGGATCATTAAGCAGCTTATGATGAAAGAGGAGCCGGTGTAGTTGTATTGATTCGTGGGGACCTCCGGATAGTCTTCAACTACTTCTGAGGAAGCTTCCCCATTCTCAACTTTTGTTTCAGGAGAGGCTTTGGTATTTTTACCTTTCTTTTGTCCGGCTAATTCGAGGACGTAGTTTGATCCTTTCTTGATCCAGCTATCAAATTGCCTAGAGTTGACACTGAGGTTAACTTTTTCCGCAAATTGTGCTATTGGAGTTGGATCCTTTACTAAGTTAAGAGCAACGTTTCCGATACTAGAAAGTCCAAGAATTGAAACAAGCATTAAAAACAACCCAATCCAAAAACCGACAGACTTGGCACCTGCTTTTGATTTATTGTTTCCGATTATGTTTCCCATCAACTTTTCCTGTGATTTAGTTAAATTTACTCTCTTCTGGTTGCCTGACTTGAATGCTAAATTGGTGTTGGGTCAAAATGGCTTTCTGAAGTTCCTCCCTCTGCGATACCAAGATTGTATATCGACAGGAAAGATAAAAATTCTTTAGGAATTGTAGGTTTTTCGGTTTGGGGTGTTTTTCGCCTAGATTTAGATGTAGTTTTGGCTACTTATCGAAGTAAGATTGGTATTCCGCCCCGACAGCCATATAGTTTTTAGCGGTCTGAACAAGAAAAGCTCTTTCCTCTTCTGTTGTGCTGCGAGAGATCTTGGCGGGGGAGCCGATGATGAGCGAGCCAGGGGGGAAGTTTTTTCCTTTGGTTACTAATGAACCCGCGCCTACGATGCTGTCTTCGCCAATTGTTGAATTATCAATTACAGTGGCCCCCATTCCGACTAGGCTACGGTCACAAATTTTTGCACTATGAAGAACAGCCGAGTGTCCAATGGTCACGTCCTCGCCGATAATAAGTTCATTCTGTTTACGACTAGTGTGGAGGACCGCTCCGTCCTGAACGTTGCTTCTTTTACCAATTCTAATAGGAAGAATATCGCCTCTGATGACAGCCCCGAAGAGTACTGTCACATTGTCTTCTAGTTCAACGTCGCCAATGATAGTGGCTGTCGGAGCGATAAAAACATTGCTTCCAATTTTAGGTTTTCGGCCTTTCCAGGGAATAATCAATTTGTTTCACTCTTTTTTGAGAGACGCTTGCCGGTCTAAAGAAGCGAGCGTGCTACTTCTACTATTTTCCGTGCGTCGGGTCGCATCAACGCTTCTAGATTTTTGGCATACGGGTATGGAAAGTCTTCGCCCGAAACTACCTTTACTGGAGCATCGAGGAAATCAAATAGTTTCTCTGAGATGGAGGCTGCGATGTAGTGCCCAACGCTTGCTTGAGGCCAACTTTCTTGAACCACTAAGACTCTATTAGTTTTCTTAACAGAGGTATGAATAGTTTCTTCATCTAAAGGTCGTATGGTCATCAAGTCTACAACTTCAGCTTCAACGCCAAACTCTTTCAATCCAGAGGCCGCTTCTAAACAAAGAGGTACAGACTTGGACCAACATAGGATAGTCAGATCTTTGCCAGGGACTTTAATATCAGCCTTGCCAAGGGGGAGAGTGTAGGTTTCTTCAGGGACGTCTCCACGAACTCCGTACATTGCTTCTGATTCGATAAATACAACCGGGTTGTCATCACGAATTGAGCTTTTTAACAGCCCTTTTGCGTCTCTGGCGTTAGAGGGCATTACAACCATAAGTCCAGGGATGTGAGCATAGAAACTCTCAAAGCATTGTGAGTGTTGAGCACTGAGCTGCAAAACCGAACCTCCCGGCCCACGAAAAACCATCGGTAGTTTAAACTGGCCCCCCGACATATACCTAAGTTTTGCTGCGGTGTTTATGACTTGGTCAATGCCAATTAGTGAGAAATTGAAAGTCATGAATTCGATGATCGGGCGTAGTCCGCACATAGCGGCTCCAATTCCAACACCGGCAAATCCATTTTCAGCAATTGGTGTATCTACAACACGTTTCTCTCCGAAGCGATCCAGTAGTCCTCTGGAGACTTTATAGGCTCCGTTGTAGTGGCCTACTTCTTCACCCATCAAAAACGTTGAATCATCTCGCTCCATTTCTTCAACAAGAGCTTCATTCAACGCTTCTCTAATACTAAGTTGCTTATAAGACATTAGACGTAAACGTAATCCCCCAACGATTCTGGGGCTGGCTCTGGAGAGTTCTCAGCAAACTCTTTAGCATCAACCACAATTCTCTCGACCTTATCTTCGATTTCTTTAAAAACTTCAACGCCAACTCCTGCTGGTTCTAATTTGGCTTTGAGTAGGAGGAGAGGATCTCGATCTTTCCACTCCTGTAATTCTTCTTTAGTTCTATATTTAGCTGGGTCAGCCATGGAATGTCCGCGATAGCGATAGGTTTTATATTCTAAGAGAGTAGGGAGTGATTCGTTCCTAGCTCTTTCAATGGCAATTTGAGCCTGTTCATAGGACTGATCTAGGTCGCAACCATCAACCGTTGCTCTTGCCATAGGGTAGGAAAGGGCACGAATAGAAACATCCTCAGATGTCATGGTTCTGTGAATGGGAGTGCCCATTGCGTATCGATTATTTTCGACAACGAAGACTACAGGAAGTTTCCAAAGTGCGGCCAGGCAAAGCCCTTCGTGAAAAGGTCCGATACTGACCGCGCCTTCTCCGAGGAAGCAAACGCAAACGGACTTTTCACCTTTATATTTTGCTGCGAAACCGACGCCAGCAGCAAGAGGAACGTGTGCTCCTACAATACCCCAACCTCCTAGGAAGTTATTTTCTACATCGAAAAAATGCATCGATCCGCCCCGACCTTTAGAGCAGCCAGTTTCCTTGCCAAACAGCTCTGCCATCCCAGCACGGGGGCTACCGCCTCTCGCTAAATAGTGAGCATGATCACGGTAGGAGGTAATTACAGAGTCTTCTTTCCTCGTGGCCGCTATCACACCAGCGGCGACGGCCTCCTGCCCAATGTAGAGGTGCAGAAACCCACCGATTTTTCTCTCGGTATAGGACTGCGCGGCCGACTCTTCGAATCGTCGCATGAGATACATTTGTTCGTATAGTTCGAGTCGCTTTTCAATACTTAGTGACACAGGTTCCTTTTCCGAATAATGCTAGCTCGATCAAAAAAATCTCATCGATTAGCAACTTCACTCAAATTCGAGCGATAATAGATTACGAGAGGAGCGCTTGTTCAGAAATTCTGATACTGGAGGCTCCGCTAAAAACTCTACAAAGAAAAATGGTTTTTACGTAGACGCTTAAATCATGACTATGCCTAAACTTGCAAGAAGCAGCTTGTAGTTTGTTGAAAATACTATTTAAAATAAATTAAGACTGTTTTGGTGTGGCAATAGATTTATTAAGAACCCAGAACTGGTCCAGGTAGAAGTAAGATATGGAAATACTGCAAAAAAAAGGGGCCCCGCTAAGGAGCGTTTAAACTTGAACCCTGATATTCCAGGTGGGCACCACGGAGTTTGGGCTCAATAAAAGATCCAATCTCGCTTAGTAACTTTCGAAGTCCACTCGGCCCGCATAAAGCGAGGGAGGCCTGACGTCCGAAACCAGCGGCAGTTCCCGTTCAAGCACTTAGGTTCATTTTGCCGGCTCCAGGCCAGCGAGAACCCCTGTGAATTAGGATATCGGCCAGGTTGAAGTTAGTCTATAGTGTTTTTTGAGAACTTATTGATGGGGTTAAAATTAGTTTTCCGATAGGGAAATTAGGTAATAGTAGTTTTAGATCGCAAATAATGTTGAATAATTTCTCAAGGCTGTTTGCCTTGGATCCAAGTTTGACTTGCTCCGGTTGGGTTCTTTTCGACCTTGAAGCAGATTGTCCTATTGCAGCTGGGACAATATCACCTCCAGGCCCCTCTGTTGCCTTGAGTGAAAGGTTGCGACTTCTGCAGAGTGAAGCTACGGCTGTTATGAAGTCTGTGAAACTATCTCATGGAGATATCTTAATTGCTGAAGGTCCAGCCCCGCTGGTGAAGAATCCAGCGAGTTCTACTAAGGTCGAGCAGGTGAGAACTATGTTTGAGACTTTAGCCCGCTGTTTTGGAGCCGAAGTGCCTGGTAGAATAAACCCCAGAACGGTTCAAGCTGAGTTACTTGGATTAAGGGGTGCGCAACTACCACGCCCTCAAGTTAAAAAACTTGCAAGAGATACCGCAAAACAGATGTTCGAGAACGAAATACTGAAAGCTTCCAACTGTTCATGCTTTTCCAAGTTATCACAAGATATAGTTGATGCTTTGCTAATTGCAGCTCTAGCAGCACCACTTATTCGACGTGCAGAAGGTGCTGAAACCCCTCTTCGAGATGTTTTTGAATCAGGATCTTCCAATGGCCGAGCTATTTATGGGGCCAGTCGCAAGAAATCGAAGACCTGGACCGAGAATGATTTACGAAAAGTCTCATCCACTTAAAGGATTGAACTTTTATACTGAAACCAGAGTTTGAGAAAACAATAATTAGCCGAAATTTATAATGGTTTCAGTAGATTTTAGTTTTCAGCTGATTGTTGATTTATGAAAAATTTAGTTTTGATCTTGATTTCTATTTTGTTTTACTTTCCATCGGCTTTTTCCGAGTCTGAAAGTAGTGCAATGGATAGGTTTATTGAAAAACTGACTTTAGCTGAGGAATCAGAAGAGGCTCAGGTAGAGTTGATAGTTTGCTCTCAAAATCTAAATAACTTTGCCTATTCCGGAAAGCTTGGAAAAACAGCTTTTGGAAAGCCGCGTCGAAAGCGAAATATCAAGAAACAAACGGAGTTTCTTGTTGAGCGCTTCAATAAGGCCAAGTGTGATGTGATTGCTGTACAGGAAGTAGCTGGTTCGACAATTGTTGAATCAAAAAACAAACTATCTATTCTTGCTAAAGAGCTTAGGAATGAAACCGGAAAGAATTTTCGAGTTTTGGCGGGGGAAAGTCGAGATGGTAGAATTAGAAACGGATTTATAGTTTCAGTGGATGGCATTAAAATACTGGACACTAAAAGTTTCCATAAAAGAACTATCCCAAAGCTAAACCCCCTAGGCCCAAGTGGGTACTATTCGAGAGGACCTTTTGCGATATCTCTGAAGGTTGAAAAGAATAATGCCCCTGCTAAAAAATTTATTTTGGTAAATGTTCACCTAAAAAGTAAGTCTTCCTCATATAAAGACCCAAGTAAAACGAAGTTTGAACTACTTAGGACTAGGATGGCTCAAGGAGTGAAGGATATAGCTTGGGATGAGCTTAAGAAAGATTCCCCTGAGGCTGTTCTTCTGGTCCTAGGGGATTTGAATAGCGAGTCTACTGACGCAGCTTCGAAGATTGTAGCTGGAGAAGTTGGGCTAGAGGATATTTATAGCGGGGCGTGTAAAATTGATAAGGAACTAGAGTTGGATTGTAGCAAGAATTTAGTTAGCCAGGAGAGGCGCCTGGTGAGATTATTACATCAAGATGGGGAGATGGACCAATCACATTCTACTAAAGGAAGCTATCGGTATAAAGGAAAGTATTCTTTGATAGACGAGATAATGATAGAAGAGCAAGCCTCTTCTATGGTTCGAGAAAAGAATGGCAGCTTTGATGTTGGTTATGGGGGAAGGCTTGGGAAAGGAAGTGATCACAAGCTAATTTGGGCAAAATTGCGCTGGCCCTGAGTAAGCGTTCACGTTGATGGATATAAATTTAATACAAAACTTTTTACACCCAACAGTGTTGTTTTAGAGGTCAAAACCTAGTCAGTTTTGTGAACGCTTACTTGTTGTCAACCCGAAAGGAGCCCCTGAGGGGCTTTCTTCGAAGGTTGTTTGGTTTGGGAGTTGGTAGAAAAAGAGCCTCAACGGTTGCGCCATGAGAATGAACAGAGATTTTTCTTGGTAAAATTTGCTGTTTGTCACCTCGATTGCTTACTCGTATGTTGATTTTAGTGCTATAGTATCGACACAATTGTGTTTTTAGTAGTTTGGGACTTTTGGGAAAATTATGTGGATTAAATCTTCAGGGACGATCAGTGAAAATGTTATGCAGGTTACTACCCCTGTATCTTCTCATTATGTTATCTGCGGAGAGGAGATAGCTTTCGTTGACAGCGGTGTGACTGCTGTGTTTGAGACCATTATTTCTCAATTGGAGTCTGTCTATGCTGATGGTGGGGGGCTAGAGTATCTTTTGATTAGCCATGCCCATTTCGATCATATTGGAGGCATTCCACTTTTTCGAGAAAAGTCACCTACCACCAAGATTGTTGCATCATCAGCAACTGCTGAGATTCTAACTGATAAAAAATATTTAAAAGAAGCGTGGTCTTGGAATAAGAAGCTCTGCGAGGCTATGAAGTGTAAAATGCCGATTACTCAAAAACGTTGGCTTGAATGCTTCGAGGTGGATCAGGTTTTAGGGGATGGGGACTCAGTTGACTTAGGAGAGGGTATTTCCGTAAAAGCTATTACTCTTCCAGGGCATAGTCATGATTGCATGGGATATTTCGTGTTGCCGGACTCCGTACTTCAGGCTGGCGAGGCTGTGGGGGGATATCATGGTCGCGAGTTGGTTAGCTGTTCGTTTGGGGATAGTTATGCTTCCTTCCTCGAGAGTATCGACAAACTTCTTTCATTAGATATTCGGGGAATTGGTTTGCCGCATGCGGGAAGTTTGGGTGGAGATTTGGCTCGAAATCATCT
>CALKYB010000361.1 GCA_938003565.1 uncultured bacterium | reverse complement strand
GAACTTCTTTTGAATTATCAAGCTACGCCTTGGTGGAGAGTTGCTCTAAGTTACTCCTTGGTCGTTCTTGATTTGGAACTTGAGGAAGCCGGTTTAGGAGACACCATTTCCCTTGAAGAAGAGGGTCAGATGGCTGAGAATCAAGTAGTACTTCGATCTTTGGTTGATATTGGGGATAACTACGATATTAATTTTGCAGTTCGATATGTTGATGAAGTTGAGGCTATTAATATAGACGAGTATGTTGAGCTGGACCTGGGCCTTTCCTGGAAAGCGTCTGAGAATTTTACAGTTTCAATTGAAGGAAGAAACTTATTGGATTCTAGCCATGCGGAGTACACAAGTGATTTTATTCCGCAGCCTATTGTCGAAATTGAGAGGCAAGTTTACGGACAAGTACGGTACCGATTCTAATTGTAGAATTGGTATTTAGGCTTTATTGATAAAGGATTATGTTTTCTCTAGCGGCAGTAGTAGTTTTTTCTATAGGGATTTCCGCCCTGTGCTCTCTCATGGAAGCTGCCTTGTTTGCAGTTCCAAAGGCTCACGCCAAGTACTTGGCGGATAAGGGTTCGAAGACGGGGCAGCTTATTTATGGTTTTAAAGAGAACCTTAGTCCACCAATTTCTGCAATTCTAATTCTAAATACCATTTCACATACTATAGGTGCAGCTGTTGCGGGTGCTTTGGTGGCAAAGCATTACGGTGATGAAAGTGTTGTTTACTTCTCAATAGTTTTTACTATTGCCATGCTTTACCTGAGTGAAATTATTCCCAAGCAAATTGGAGCGATGTCTGCCAGAAGCGTTTCTTTGATGATTGCTTGGCCACTGCATTTTTTGGTTTTGCTATGCTCACCTTTTATTTATTTTACGGATAAGGTCGCCAAGCTTTTTAAGAAAGGGGGTGATGAGCCTTCTTTCTCTGAGCAAGAGTTCCTCTCCCTTACTGAAATTGGTACTAGCGAAGGTGTATTGGACCATTTAGAAGGTTCGGTAATTCAGAATATCATTGGGTTTGACAGACTCCTAGTGAAGGACGTTCTCACCCCGCGGGTTGTTGTTTTTCGTCTTTCTAATGAGCAAAGTTTGAGCGAAGTGAAACAGGATTTGCTTGATTGGACTTTTTCTCGAGTTCCGCTTTTTTCTGAAGGGGATGAAGAAGTTATTGATACCTACGTGACTCAGCGAGATATTTATCGAGCTTTGATTCAAGGTGAGGATAAGAAGTGTCTTAAAGATCTTGCAAGGCCATTAACAACTGTTTCTGAGCTTATGAGGGCCGATAAGGTGATGCTTGAGATGTTTGAGAAGCGTGAAGCTATTTGTTCAGTGGTGGACGAACATGGAGCTTTCGCGGGGCTAATTACTCTTGAAGATTTGGTTGAGAAGTTGGTCGGCAAAGAAATTGTTGATGAGTATGATTTGGTTAGCGACTTGCGAGATTACGCTCAAATACTTTACAGAAAACGACAGCAACAAAAAGGTGATTTATTCACTGATAAGAAAACTAAACCTGAAGAAGACTAGGAAAGCCAATAGCAACTAGTTCTAGGGAGTAGCAACCGCTAAGGTTTCTGCTTCAATAGCTGAAACCTTAGCGATTACAAATTTGGTGTCCCCAAGGGGATTTGAACCCCTGTTGCCGGAATGAAAATCCGGTGTCCTGGGCCAGACTAGACGATGGGGACAGTTACAACTTTTCTCAATAAAGTTTATTTCGGACTTTACTGAGACAGAGCTTTTATTGAATATCCGGGCTAAGGTCAAGAAAAGAATTAATTGCGCACTATAATACTAGATTATGATAAGTACACGGTTATCTTCTTCAGCTGAGCTGGAGTATTGCGGGCTTAAGTTTCGGGTTCATATTCCCCCCAATATGCCGGATGGTATTGTCTTTTTGGTCCACGGAAGAGCCGGCAGTTTAGACTCAATGTGGGTTTTTGCTAGACCTAGTGAAAACACCGGAGATCTAGTTTTTGTTGCACCTCAGGCTCCCTTGGTGGACACGCTTGGTGGATATAGTTGGTGGGAAGTGGAGGATGGAAGTAGAGGGGGAGTTGCTCAAAGAGAAGAGTTGGACCTGGCCTGCCAAAAGTTGTCAGTATTTGTGGATAACTTTACTGAACTTTTTAGCCGGCAAGGAATTTTGTCTCCAGATCTCCCCAAGTTGGCGGTTGGTTTTAGTCAGGGGTCGGGAGTTTTATCTTCTCTAGCTTTCAAGAGGCCTAGCCTGTTTGAGGGTGTTGCTCTCTTGGCAGGCTTCGTTCCTTCGGTGGAGCAAGAAGTTGAACCGGAAGGGAGGTTTGATTCGGAATCGGGTCCGGAAATTTTTATGGCCTCAGGAATGAAGGATCAAATAATTAAAATTGATCAATCTAGAAAATCCGCAGCCTATCTTCGGGCCACGGGTTTAGGGGTGACCTATCGTGAGGACGAAGTTGGGCATAAAGTCAGCTCTGCTGGTATTAAGGACTTGAATGCCTGGATTGGATCCAAGTTCTAATATTATTGCGAGGCTAAACTATGACAATTGAGCACGAGCATTCCGACCTGCATTCCGGGCGATTTCTGGTAAAGCGGGGTGAACAAAAATCATTTCCATCATGTCATCAAGGGTTCCCCCAAGCTTTATGAAGGCAATGAAGAGGTGAATCATGTTCGACGCTTCGTCTCCTACTATGTGAGCACCAAGAATCTTTTTGGAGCCCCTTTCCACTAAAACTTTTACGAATCCATTATCAGAAAGTCGAGCTGAGCCCATGGCGCTTTTACGGTAAGGGTTGAGGCCCACTACGTAGTCAACGTTTTCAGACTCCAGTTCGAGCTCGGTCTTACCTACAGAAGCAACTTCCGGATGGGTAAAAACAGCACTAGGAACGGGACCATAGTCTAAATCTTCTTCAGAAGGATCCGAGAATAGGGTTCTAAATAAATACTCTCCTTCAAAATTCACACTATGGCGAAACATATAGTTTCCAACGACGTCACCGATTGCATAAATCCCTTCAACCGAAGTTCTAAGTCGTTTGTCGACTTGGATGTAACCTTTTGAGTCTGTTTTTACTCCAGTATTCTCAAGTCCAAGTAGATCAGAATTGGGAACAACTCCCGTGGCTATTAGTAAAGCATCAGCTATAAATTCCTTGGAGGAGCCATCTGCAGCTTGGGTCTGAATATGAAATTCATCGTTTATATACTCGACTTTTGTTGGGGTGTGCCCAATGTTGAGCGTATTTCTTTTAGAGAATTCGTTTGAAAATTCCTCAATTACATCGGAGTCTAACCCCCGCATCACCTGGCTTCGAACTAAAAAATTAACCGAGGATCCAAAAGAGCTATAAGCGTGACCTAGCTCAAGTGCAATAAATCCACCTCCAACGACTACCATTCTCTTTGGCAATACCTTGTTTCTAAGTGCCTCTCGGCTGGTCATGTAGGGTGTGTCCTCTAGACCAACAATTTTCGGTATCATTGGTCGAGAGCCAACGGCAATAAAGATTTTTTCTGCCGTTATTTTTTCCCCATTTACTTCGAGGACTTTATCCTCAACGAACCTGCCTTCGAAGGGGTAGAAGTCAATGTTGGGATTTTGCTCGTAGGCCGGGGGAATGCTTGCCGCGTCTTTATCTACTGAGTTGGAGATTCTCTCCACTAGTGAGCCAAAGTCGACATCGAAAGAAGCCTTCAGGCCTAATTCAAATTTATAGCTGTCCTGGATATGACAAATTCGATCAGCTGGATGAATCATCATCTTCGACGGTATGCACCCTCGGTTGAGGCAGGTTCCACCCATTGCTTCTTTCTCTAGAATAGCAACTTTGAGACCAAGTTTTGCAACAGGGGTTACAAGCTTTGTCCCGCCACCACCACCGATAACTATTACATCATAGGATTTCATAATTTAGCTAGAAGAGCCACTCTCCCTGTTTAATTAGGTTTACTGTTTCGCCAGAATAACGATAGGCAGTGACATCAACTTCATTGGATGAGATCATCATGTCGGTGTGCACAGTGCTTTCATTACAACCAATCTCTTCAAGGGTTTCTTTGCTTAGGTCATCTCCGCCCTCCAGGCAGAATTTGTAAGCAGAGCCAACAGCGATGTGACATGCCGCATTTTCATCATAAAGAATATCTTGAAAGACTAGTCCACTTTGGTAAATCGGTGAATCTATTCCGACGAGTGCAACTTCTCCCAAGCGACAAGCTCCTTCATCACTTGAAATGTATTCTCTAAAAGTTTCCTCTCCAGCTGAAGCTTCAAAATTGGAAATTCTCCCATTTTCGAAAGTGAGTCGAAGGTTTTCAATCAAGATGCCATTAATCAGGAAAGGTCGGGTTGCCGAAACGGTTCCAGTGGTTTGGTGATAGTTGGGAGTAGTAAAGACTTCCTCGGTGGGGATATTCGGTTCGAATTCAACGCCTCTTGGGCTTAGGTCCCCTCCACCTTTAAATTTCGCTAGTTTAGATAGACCGACCTTTAGGTCTGTTCCCGGTCCGGAGAAGTGTAGTGACTCGATTTTTAAGGTGTTAAGCTTATGGGCTCTGGCATGAAGCCTATCGTTGTGTCCTTTCCAAAGCTCAAGGCAATTCTCTTTGTCTGCTCGGCAAGCCTTGAAAATTTCATCCCACAACGCTGCGCAGGCCTCTTGGGGTGATAGAGACGGGAAGATCTTTTTGGCCCAAGCTGGGGTAGCGCCGTTTGCTACGGTCCAATGCACTTTGGATTTTCCAATACCTTCATCATAAAAATACTTTATAGCTTTGTGATTGCTAATTCTTAGATCGTTAACTTTCTTGGGCGAGAGGCCGACCAAAGCATCTGGGAATTCGTTGCCTCGAATTGCCAGATTTGCACCGGACTTTTCTACTAGTTCTTTGTATTTCTCAGGTAGAAACGCTGGCACATGATTGAGATTTTCATCGCTTGAGTGCAAGACTCTAAGTCTAGTCAGCCTCGAGTCGACTAAGTCCAGACCAACGTAGGAAGCTCCACATTTATAAGCTTCTTCAACTGCCATAATCGCGAGCTCCCGATGTAAGGCTTCTGAGCTTATATTTACGATTTGACCGGGTTGAACATTCAGTCCGTGACGGACTAGTAGTTTGGCGTAGTTGGCTAGCTTGTCTTCGAATTTCATAAAGTATCAGGTATCTTTTTAGTTGGTTTATTCTGCAAATTTGGAGATATGTTCTTTAAGAGCACGGAGCGTCTCCTTGCTGATATGATGTTCTACTCCTTCTGCATCAACTTCTGCAACCTTTTCGGGGACACCGATTAAATTCAAGAATTGTAGAATAGTCTGATGTCTCTCCTTGCAGTAAGCGGCTAGCTTTTTTCCTTTGGCGGTGAGGTAAATAGGCTTGTGTTTTGCAGTTTCAAAGAAACCTTCATTTTGTAATCTTCTTATGGTTCTTAGGGCAGTTACGTGGGATATCCCCAGATGTCGAGCTACTTCAACGGTTCGAGCTTCGCCATTTGCTTCAATTAAGTCGGCAACTAATTCGGTATAATCTTCAGCGGATTCGTTGGAGTGGGTTTTGCGGGTAGCTTTAAAAGCACCTGAGCGAATACTGGAAGTGGTTTTAGTCATAGCGTAGTGCCTTAAAATAGTTTGTTTACAGTAAATGTAGCACATGCTACATTTCTGACAAGTCAACTTTCTTGGGTGATTAACAAATATTTTTTAGGTGTAGGGCTTTGATTGGGCAGAAAAGATTTTTGAAGACAGAAGTGGTTCTTATACTTTTGGTTTCTTTTTTATTTGGGAGTGTTTCCTTCGCGGAAAATGAGCCCCACAAGAAGCGAGTTCTTACGACAACTGGAATTGTTGCCGACTTAGTTAAGAATGTAGTGCCGTCTGAATTGGTGGAAGTTGAAGCACTAATGGGTCCGGGAGTAGATCCTCATCTCTACAAACCCACTCATAAAGACATTTCCCGACTGAGGAATGCCGATATAATTGTATATAACGGTTTGACCCTCGAAGGTAAGTTGGAGCCGATTCTCTCGAAGTTAAAGAAGAAGAAAAAAGTTATCGCAGTCACGAACTTTGATCGTCCGGATTTGCTACTGGCTGCTAAAGGTTATAAGGACGCCTTCGATCCTCACATTTGGTTTGACCTCCAGCTTTGGTCCTTAGCTGCAATTAAGACTGGTAGCCAATTTGCTACTTATTTTCCCAATCACAGCCTTGAAATCATAAAACAAACTAGTTCTTATGTTGGTGAAATCGTTGCAACAGACGAATGGGTAAAGGAGCAAATTTCTTTAATTCCTAAGGAACAACGCGTTTTAGTTACTGCGCATGATGCCTTTCGATATATGGGAAAGCGCTATGGTGTTGAGGTTAGAGGGCTTCAGGGTATAAGTACGGCAGTGGACTACGGACTTAGAGATGTAAAAGAGCTTTCGACTTTAATTTTTGAGCGTAAATTAAAAGCCATTTTCATGGAGTCTAGTGTTTCAGCTAAGTTTATTGAATCATTGCAAAAGTCTGTGCAAGCCCGTGGGCATCAGGTAAAAATTGGGGGAACACTTTACTCCGATGCTCTAGGTCCTGCGGGGTCTGGTGCAGATACTTATTTATCCATGGTTCGAAGTAACACGGAAGCTATTACTAAAGGGCTTCGATAGGTGAGTTATGAGTGATGGAAGTGCGGTTGCTATAGAGGTTCATGACCTTGGTGTAAGTTATCACCATAAACCCGTTCTTTGGGCAGTGGACTGCGATATTTCCGCTGGCGAGATTACTGCGATAGTGGGACCTAATGGCGCGGGTAAATCTACTCTATTGAAATCTATATTAGGTTTTTTGCCACTCTCTAGTGGTTATGTGAAAATACATGGTAGACCAGCTAGTGAAGTGGCTAATAAGATTGCCTACGTTCCTCAAAGAGAGGAGGTCGATTGGGATTTTCCTATCACTGTTCATGAAGTCGTGATGATGTCACGCTATTCTAAGCTAAAATTTTTTCAGAGAGCTTCTAAGGAGGACCGTAGGCAAGTTGAAGATGCTTTGAGAACTGTTGAAATGTGGGACTATAGTAAGCGGCAGATTTCTGATTTATCCTGCGGGCAACAACAAAGAGTCTTTCTTGCCCGTGCGCTTGCGCAGCAAGCTAGTATTTATTTGTTGGACGAGCCTTTTGCTGGAATCGACATTAAGACTGAAAAATCGATGTTGAAAGTTTTTGAGGATTTGGCTGCCTCTGGAGCCACTGTGGTATGCGTTCATCATGATTTAAATACGGTTAGTACTTATTTTGACTCAGCACTGCTTTTAAATGTCAGAAAGATAGCTTTTGGACCAGCCTCTACGGTTTTATCTCAGGAGAATATTCTTAAAGCCTATAGTGGAAGACCTCAAGTGCTGACTGAGGTTGGTGAGAGACTGAGGGCTCGTAAGTTTCAAAAACGGGAAGGCTAAAACTTGGAAGCCAGCGTATTTCTTCAAGAATCAATTGAGTTTTGGACGTTTAGAGATCCAGCGGCAAGCTGGGTTTTGTTAGCATCTGTGTTGTTGGGTGGCATCGCAGGGGCAGTTGGGTGTATTACTTTTCTCCAGAAACGCTCATTGATTGGAGATGCCTTAGCTCATTCAGCATTGCCCGGGGTTACCACAGGATTTATTCTCTTCTCTTCTCGTGACCCACTTTTTGTCTATATCGGCGCTATTTTGAGTTGTTTATTAGCGGCCTTTTGTATTGTTAGCATGAAGGCGAAGACTAAGATTAAAGATGACTCCGCTCTCGCTATCGTACTTTCAGTTTTTTTTGCGATTGGAGTTTTTCAACTTACAATTATTCAAAAGAACCCGCTAGCTGCTCAAGCTGGAATTGAGAATCTTTTATTTGGCAAAGCTGCTGCCATGACAAAGGATGATATTAAGGTGCTGGCAGGGGTTTCATTTCTAGTTTTTAGTTTTCTGGTGATATTTTATCAAAAAATAAAGATTTTAATTTTTGATTCGGCTTACTTTCAAGCAAGAGGTTTGGGGAGGATGTCCATTTTTGGCATTTCTCTAGGTGAAAATTTTTTTCAAAAACTACTTTGGTTGTTAATTGTTGTAACGATTATTACCGGACTTCAGTTAGCAGGTGTGGTGTTAGTTGCTGCTATGGTGTTGACGCCAGCAGCAGCTTCGAGATTCTGGTCAAATTCTCTCCTGAGAATGTTTTATGTCTCAGCCCTCTTTGGTTCAATTTCTGGAGCGTTGGGAGCCTACATTTCGTATCTTTCTCCTGCTATGCCGACTGGTCCTTGGATGGTTGTGGTGGCTAGCTTTATATTTTTCATTTCGGCAGTTTTTGCTCCTCGACATGGCTATCTCTCGCGGATTCTAGGCCGAATACGACTCAAAACTCAAACAAGAGAGGAGAATATATTAAGAACTCTTTTTAAAATTGGGGAGGAGGAGCCTGAGGAGTGTCCAAGTATTGCTTGGTCTCAAGTAGCGAGAATTCGAGATTTGCAGATGTCGAGGCTAAAAAAATCAATGTCGGAACTCGCTAAGCAGGGATTCCTTTTTCTTGATGGCGAGGAGTGTAGACTGTCTCCCACTGGTCTTGCCAGAGCGGTCCAGCTGACAAGATTTCATCGTCTTTGGGAGCTTTACCTCACCCAAGAGATTAAAGCGCCGGCGGATCATGTGCATGAGGATGCCGAGGAAGTTGAACATGTTATTACTTCGGAAATTGAGTCCAGTATTCTAGAGAGTCTCAAGGATATTGAATCAGATCCTCACGGTCGGCCAATTCCAGAGAAGTTAGAGATAGAGGATTGAGTTGATGGGATTGGAATTGTCCGACAATACTTGGCTTTTTTTGATTGCAAGTCTAGTGGGTATATCTTGCTCTCAAGTAGGGTGTTTTCTGGTATTACGGCGTTTGTCGATGCTAGGGGATGCAATTAGCCATACGGTTTTGTTAGGAATTGTGCTTGCTTTTCTTATTACCTCCTCCTTATCTCCGGTCTTTATGATACCGGGAGCAATTATTGCGGGTTTGGCAACTGCATTTCTCTCAGGGGCGATATCAAGGGCTGGGTTGATTTCTGGTGATGCAGGAATCGGTATTGTTTTTACCTGTTTTTTTGCCCTAGGGATTATTTTACTTTCCTATTTTGCTGGAGATACTCATATAGATCTCGACTGTGTATTATATGGGGAACTACTTTTTTCTCCGATGGATACAATTGAATGGAGGGGAGAGGATATAGGACCAAGAGCTTTTTGGAGTTTGTTATTGGTTGTGATTTTGAATTCACTTTTTATTTTTATTGGTTTTCGCTCCCTTAAGTTCTCAGCTTTTGATCCGATTGTTGCCCGTACTCAAGGAGTTAAGGTTAAGCTTTGGCATTATTTATTGATGGCCGCGGTGTCAATTACAACAGTTGTAAATATTGAGTCTGTCGGGGCAATTCTTGTGGTCGCGATGCTAGCAGTGCCAGCAAATATTGCATTGCTTCTCTCTAAGCGTTTATTAGATATGTTAGTTCTAAGTTCGTTGCTTGGTGTAGCTTCCGCCATTGGAGGCATTACACTCTCGGAAAGGGCAGATTCCTCGCCAAGCGCTTCTGTAGCGATTTTTGCAGGGCTGATACTGCTTCTAGTGATATTTTTGAAAAAGTTTTTCTCAAGAGCAGGGTTAGCAGCTGACTAGACCTAATCTCTCCCTAGCTTTTGGCCATTATCTTGGTTATTATAAAGCATTCTTTTTAGACAAAAACCCCAGGAGACATAGCATGAGAATACTAATTGCCGAAGATGATTCTTCCAGTCGTTCTATTCTAGTAAAGATGCTCTCGGGCATTGGTGAGTGTGATGTTGCCGTCGATGGTAGGGAAGCCATTAATGCCTACAAGAACTTTGCTGGCTCTGAGAAGGCGTATGATTTGCTTTGTTTGGATTTAAAAATGCCTGAGGTGGACGGTAACGAAGTTCTAAAACAGATTCGTTTGTACGAGGCAGAGCAAAAGGTAGCCGATGATAAGTCAATTAGGGTTATCATTACTACTGTTCTTCGAGATCCTGAGACTGTGATTGATGCGGTGCGAGGTGGGTGCGAGAGTTATGTTACCAAACCTATTGGCAAAGAGCAGTTGTTTGGAGAGATTCGAAGACTGGGTTTTGAAATAACCTAGGGCTGAGAGGGATTACATTGGGTAGTGCATTCGTCCTCGCTCGTGTCTAGATTCGGTGCTGCGGAAGCGATTTACCACTAAATCCAAATACTCTTATTTTTAGAGAGACCTTTGATAGTTTTATTTTACAAATGAGCTATTAGAGAAATTTTGGTAAAGCTTCTTTGTCACTTATTGCACTTCTAACTGGAGTAATTGATCTTAGGTCGATGGTATTCGGTCTTGGGGGATTGTTTAAGAAGGAGGCAGAATGAATGACTAGCCCAGCAATAAGCCCTAGGGTTTTGCTAGGATTAAAACACTCACTCTGTCTCCAACTCCGCCAGCTGTGAATCGGGGCATCGCTGATGCATAAGGGACCCTTCGACAAGAGAGGATCAGGGTGTGAGGAGAGCGGGGCTCGAACCCGCGACCCACGGCTTAAAAGGCCGTTGCTCTACCAACTGAGCTACCTCCCCAAAGGCTTGACCGAAGTTCCAACAACCACCCTTGGATGGTCTTGGACATTACGGCTGGCGCATAATTGATAAACCTAAGGCTAATGTCAAGCGCTAACTGCTGAAAGTGTTGGGGGTAGCGGTTCGCTGGAGAATGTTGCTTAGTAACATTTTCTTGACTTCCGCTTACTTAAGACTAGTGACTTCTTGGAAGCTCCATTTTACAGCAGACTAAAGGGCTTAAAGTGTCCGCTTTTGTATATTTTAAGAGGTCCTTAATTGATAAGTGGCATATAGGAGTCTTTAAGTTTGAAGTAGTGGCCATTGCCTTTTTTATAATTTCAAACTAGTCTAAAAGCATATTAATTTAGTCAAGGAAGGCTCGTCTATTCATTGCGATTAGGTTTGGTGAAATTTGCATGCGAATTATAAGTGGAAAATATCGGGGAAGGCGATTAACCTCGCCGCATGGAGCCCGACCAACTACTGATCGAGCTAAGGAGGGGCTTTTTTCGATACTCACTTCTCGGATTGATTTCTTGGGTATATCAGTGTTGGATTTGTACTGCGGTAGCGGTGGACTCGGCTTAGAGGCACTATCAAGAGGAGCTGGGAGTTGTGTTTTTGTTGATAGTTCCAGAGTAAGTGTGAAAACGACCAAAGAGAATATAGTTTCCTGCGGTGTTGAAGGTGGTCAACTTGAGAATAGCAAAGTTGTTCTTGATTCCGTTTTGCAATTTCTTTCAAAAGAGAGGGGCTTGTCAGGGCGG
>CALKYB010000360.1 GCA_938003565.1 uncultured bacterium | reverse complement strand
CACCGAAATAAACTTGGACGCTCACACTTCCTCGCTGACAGTCACCGAATCAATTAGTGTATTAAATTATTAATAGGTTTTAGAAAAAATGGCTAACTTCGATCCAGATACTCCCAATCCGATAAACGATCTAAAAGATCTAAAAGATCTAGGTTCTACCAATGCTTTAAAGGACAATACTCAATTTCAACAGGAGCAACTACCCGAAGTAGTTGACACAGTCGGCACGGCCAACGCTCTACTAATTAAAGAACTTGATGAATTACGGCCTAAGTATGTCAGATTAAGCGATAGGTTTAATATGAGCCTTATGAACTACGCCGAGACCACGGTTGCGAATATGGAAGAAGAAGAGAGATTCAATGTAGAACAAAATCTCGATAGTGGTTTAGCTTATGTTAACAATCTTTTGTATAAACAGATTACAGCCATTGATACAGCACTGGACAGTGCACTAAAGAACACTCCAATCGGAGGAGTCGACAACCCAGATACAGATCCAGATAAGATATACACCATCAACTATGGAAGAAAATCTCACCAAGCAGAATTCAATCGAACCATCGCCGAAGTTCAAAAAACTTACGTTAGTATTCACCCAGAAAGCGAACGAGCCAATCTTATGGTATTGGCCGATACCGTAGGCCTAGCAAATCAAAGAGCTCATGCCACTTTCGATGAACTTCAAAAGAAGAGCGCTAAGGTAAGCGAAGAATATAATACAACAACAAGAAATTTAATTGAATATGCTCTACCTAGAATAGCCGACCAAGATTCTCGAAGCGCCATGAATAGTCGTATTGAAGATTTTAGCTCCCGATTCAATCAAGCCTTGGATCAACACAAGAACGCCGTTAATTCGGCAACTGAAATAGCTAAAGAAAACGGAAATGGTTTTGGTGGAAAATACAACACTGACACCGACCGCGAACAAATTTTCAAAGTTGTAAGTAGAGCCAACGGCCTTGTCGGTCAGTTTGAGGAGACAACGAAAGCGATACACGTGGAGCTAATTGAGATTAAGAAAGATATTACCGAATTACTAAAATAACTTAACTGCTCAAATCTACCTAATTTCACCCTTGCGGTTAGAATAGTTAGTTCTAAGCGTTTCATCACAAGCTAGGTACAGACAAAGCCATCATACTAGTATGCCTCACCCGTAATAGACTTGGATTAAAAACTGAATGTTGGATTTCTCCGCAACTATCGTGCTTTCGGAGAAAATCCATCTAAAGAGTTTAGAGGTCCCAGGAAGTCACTCGCTTTTGCCTCACATTCACCAGAGGTAGCGCTATTTTGAACAATATTCTTGCTCCGTACTATATCAAAAGGATTGTTGGGGCCTGCATTACCAGTTCCCACATTTTCACGAATAGGTAGTCTTGAACCACTATTCCAAATAATATTATTTCTTATCGTGGTCCTCTTATCTGGCCCATTCGCATCATTATAGACGTCAATCGAATGAGAGAAAATATTATAAATTAAATTCTCTTCAATTAGTGAATCATACCCCACAACGATTCCATTTCCATCCTTTGACATAGTTGTAACGTCGCCGACCACGTTTCTTCTAACTACAATATTAGCTTCATAATCTTGAGTACGAAAGTTATCGATACCAAGTGTTATGGCACCTTGAGAATGCACCGCGACGCCACTAATCTTGTTATACTCAATCAAGATATCCCGAGAAGCTCTCTTAATGTCGATAGCTTCACCATTCATCGTATGAATATGATTTCCCCTAATAACTACATTCTTGGAATAATGTCCGTTGTTGCTACCCTGACCAATATAGATACCCTCACCTCGACCGCTGCCTGAACCCTCTAAATCAATCTTAAATATCTCGTTGGCTTCCAGGGTAATTAGACCATTTTTAGTAGCATTTCTGGCAGTAATACCAGCCCCAGCATTGTTTGCAGCCTCATGAATGTAATTTCCAGCCACATATATGTTAGATCCACCTCGAATATGAGTGGCATCATGACCAATAAAAACTCCATGGTAACGAGTCTTGGTTATTTCAAAACCAATAAACTCAATATTATTCGTACCCCCGACTTCCGTCTCACTAATATTCACCCCAAAATTCCCGATGTTTCCACCATCTAGTACAGCCCGACTATCCGGATTAGAATAAACAGTAAGGTTCCTTTTATTATTAATCTTAATACCGGAACCGCTAAAACTATATCTTCCTGGAGAAAGTTCAAGAACCGCTCCACCGTGATCGGATCTAGAATCAATCTCAGCCTGCAAATCTTTGAGACTGTTAAAAGTCTTAGTTGCTGTTCTTTTGAGATTGGGTTTTTGATATGATTTTATTTTTGAAACTAGATCAAAATTAAAGCAATCGTGCACTGGAGCTTGGGTAGTACTGGTTGAACTGCTGGTTGTTGAGACAGTCGTGGAAGTGCTTGAACTCGTTGTTGTATGGAAACCAGCTGGTTTTGTGATAAATTCTAATATTTCGGACTCTACCCTAGTAGTTCTTTTCCGAAATTCTAATTTGTAATAATATTTTGTAGATGGCTTCAGTCCTTGAAGCTTCCGCCTACCAAGACCGCTTACTAAACGACTGCTATACTGGGCTCTGAGAGTAGGAGGGTTTGTCTCACCATAGAGTAATGTTAATCGCCCTTTGCCTGAAACTGAGTAAGTAACGGTTGCTTCCGTAGATCCAATTCCAACCACTCCAAAGTTTGAAATTGAAACTTCGTCTCTAAACTTAGAGCTCTTTGTTCTTCTAGTTCTGCAACTACTACCATTTCCAAGAATACCGTAACCGTCTCCATCCAGATCTACACACTCAGCTACTAAACCTGAAGGAAAAACAATAATTGAAAGTAGAGAAAGAAGAAGCAGATTTTTCACAGTAAAGGCATCCCCAGTCAAAAGTTCGACACTAAACGCTCGACTAGGTTATCGACCCATACTGTTTGAATCTTTAAGAGCTAAAAATAAAAAGGTTAACAATTTCGGTAAGTATGCCAGTCATACTCTTTAAATTGAACGCGAATAACCCCTTCTTCAAGCTCAACTACCAAAAAACCTTCGCCGCTTCCTTCTTTCTCGCCACACCACCAGTCACCGCAAATAGCTCCTGAGGTTATAAAACTTATTCCACCATCTCGAATGATTTCATTAACATGAGTGTGACCTTGAAGAACTGCTATCAACTTTTTGTCCGAAAACAAATCTAATACCTTCTGGTAGTTCTCGACATACTGAGTGGGGGACAACTGTCCTTGCGGATAAGCCTCTTGATAATAGTTAGAGACAAAAGGAATATGACTTACGACGATAAACTCGGTTCTAGAAGAGAATCTTTGAAGTTCCACCTCTAACCATTCTAACTGGCTAGAACTAATATGGCCTCGATAAAAATTCTCCAGGCCCTGATGTAAAACCGGCTCTCGCAATACTTTTAGTGAATCAAGCATTACAATCACTAAATTGCCATACTCCAGAATTTGAAAACTCTTTTCGCTGGAGGTATTAGCTAAAAATTCTCTCCTTGCAGCAAATTGAAAAGAAGTTTCATCCAAATTTTTAGCATCACTCGCCTTGCTTAAGTCGTGATTTCCAGGGACCGCAAAAAAGTCGCTTTTCAACTCAGCCTGAAATTTACGAAACACACTCCATCTTCGATCAGCGATGTCTGAAACAACTGACAATCCTTCGGAAATCAAATCTCCTCCGCATATTACAAACTCTGGGTTTTCTTCGTTTATCTGTCTTGCCGCTGCGGAAAGAGCCTCTGGAACCCTCCATTGCTCAACTGCATGAAGGTCTGTGCAAAAAACAAAGCGTCTTATTTTCTTCTTGGAAATTAATTTTAGGCCGATAGAACTTGAACAGGCCGAAAAAAAGCTAAGGAGGCCTGAAAGAACCAACCAACAAAACTCTCTTCTAGCTATTTTCAATCTCGTATCTCCTACGGTAGTTAAAGCGACTCGGCTATTTTCTAGATCTTAATAAGAACAACGGCAAACAAAGAGTAACTAAGCTTAAACAGTACAAAACAGAAATACTTATTTTACTAAACCCCGTAATCACCCCCCAACTCACCGGACTCTCATAAGTGCTACTAGAGAGACTTTGCTCCCTAAACTCACTCGCGGCGCCAAAGTATCTACTTTCGAACTTGGGGAAATATTTTCTTAAAATTCTTCTCTCATAAAATATAACCTCTGCATCATTTCTTTTTATCGCGTTTTCAATCCGATGTGTTCTTACCACAATCTCATGCTCAAAAGGCTTTATCGTCTCTGAAAACTGTTTTAATAAAGATGGATAGTGATCAAGAACTTTGCCAGCCAACTCATCAGCTAACAACTCTCCCTTTTTCTCATCCTCTACGAGTAACACCTCTGCAGGTAGCCGAGACTTAAAGCTAATGTTCTCAAACTTAATCAAATAACCATACTCGCTGATTACTTTGTTTCCGGAAGAAACAAAGCCAAAATTGTCCGCAAGCGAAGAAGGAAAGTTGAGTAGACAAGCAACTGAGAGGCTCAAGTGTAGAATCAAAGCAAATACCAATTCTTTCACAGGTAATTTATCCCTCGCCCAGCTGAGATACTGGGGACGAAAGGCAAAGGCAAACAAAATGCTAGCCATCAATCCTGAAAACGCATTTAGACCTACATCTCGCCAATCAAAGTAACGCTCAGGTGCAAACCATTGCACCACTTCATCTAGGTTTCCAAATAGGCTAGTCAGAACTAGTGCTAAAGCAATAACGGCTACATGCC
The DNA here is from genome assembly GCA_938003565.1 of uncultured bacterium. Lineage (GTDB taxonomy): Bacteria > Bdellovibrionota_C > UBA2361 > SZUA-149 > CALKYB01 > CALKYB01. Next base: position 6,300 of record CALKYB010000360.1, on the reverse strand, counting down.
TGTAACGACAAACTAGGGCCCTCAGTATCAAACAATACAGTATGCCATACTGCACAAAATGAAGTGCCTCTTCAGGAGCACTCTTCTTCAGTTGAGTTGTTCTAAATAAATATAGGCTAAATACTACTACAATCGTAAAATAGTTTAACCAACTATACTCTTTTCTATAACGATATAGATGCCTAGCTATGTAAGCCAAGGTAATGACACCAAAAAGAACCACAAAAAAATAAAATCCCTCGCGTCCTACATTCGCCACTACGAAAGCCTGAACCCGCCTCGCAAAAAATATGCTGGTGTAGATTACTGCGACCCAGGCAATGGCTTGGGACCAGGCTAGTAGCGCAGAGACTTTTGGTGGGGTGCGGATCATTGCTTTGACTTTAGTATAGGATGTGGGGGTATGGCCAATATTGGAGCCGAGGGAATGAAGGATTCTATTCATTTTTTCTCATCCTCAAAATGCCTTAAAGGCATTTTTCCGAGGTCTTCGCAGTATGTGGGAGATGAGAAGCAACACGCTGGTGTTGCTTCTCATTCCCTCAAACAACTCCGAAATCCGAAACAACCAATAGAATCCTTCATTTCTTGGTGACGGGGATTGCGAAACAACTGCTTTTAGAACCTAACGAGTCAACCTTTAAAGGCACCGGTCATTAATTTGGTAGTTATTACAGTTACTTAGCTAAGATAAAACTGATTCGATCTGCCTAATACCCCCTCCCAACGCATAAGGGCACTATTTTTATAGTTTTTTCTATAACAATACAAGAGAAGTCATCTGCAAGGTTCAAATTTGTTAGGTCCGCTGTGAGTGCCTAGAGAAGATGTGGAGCTTTGAGAATTTTAAACATAGCCAAAATTTTTAAAGCTTTACATCCTTTTAAACTATCACCTGGAGCGGCTTATGCCTCGCACAAGACTAACTAAAGATCACCTTACCGACTCGTGGAGCAATCAAACTCCAATCAAACTCTCGGTAACAAACGCAGCTGGATCCTATATGGTGGAGGGTTTTATCTCTTCGCTCGAAAATCAAAGCAAAGGGTTCAGTGGCTCAATTCAAGCCCGAGATGGAGCGATTCATAGCGGCACTTTCGGTATGTATTTATATTAGTACCGAGGCAAAAAGGTTCTGTCCGATCTTTAGCGTTTGCTAAATGATCGGACAAAACTTTTCTCGATGACTTCTCTCTTTTCACTTCTTCACTAAAATGATTCATAGACTGCCTACTACTCCATGTCAGGAGATAACCACTTTATTTAACCGCAACTAACAATTGATATATCGATCGAGAATCGCCACCTTCGTAGGGCATGCCGCTTGCGCAACTCAGGATTTTATTTGGTCTGAAGGTGAGCTTCTTTTTGTGTAGACATAAAGGGGCTCAAGCAGAAATAAATCCGCGAATCTTTATTTCCTTGTAGTCGTTTAGCCTCCATTGCATGGAGCCAACAAATCACTCGGAACGCTGACATTTCCTTTACAAATACAACTAAACCTACGGTTTTTCTTGATTTATCACCAAATCTTCCTCGTAAAAAAGGTTGGGTAAGAAAAAATTATGAAGCAATTAAATACCTAGGAAAGATAAAGTAATAGGCCGAACTAGTCGATATCTAGAGATATTATTACTCTATTCTTATCCGTCCACAATTCTTAGGTGCGTGCAAATGTTCAAATTTTTTTTCAACAATCTAACCTTACTGTTACCAACTCTATTGGTATTTTTCCTTCCAATAAGCGGATCGGCTCAGAGTGGTTCAGTGGATTTGATGAAAAACGAGGTTCAAGATATCACCTCGTCTTCTGCTGCTATTGTCTACGAAACCAGTAATAGCGCACGAACGCAAATTCAATATGGCACAAACCCAAACGCTCTCTATCACTTGGGGCGCTATAGCAGCTCTTTTCCATCTGGAAAAAGACGAGAAACAATCACTAACCTAGAACCAGCTACCACATACTACTACAGTATCAAAGTTAGACCGAAAGAAAGAAGAGCGCGAAGCTTCAACACGGCAGTAAAAACATTTAAGACACTGGACTCGACGGTAACTACAGCTCCACCTACTACTACAACCATCACGATCCAACCTACGACTAGTTCAACGAGCTCTACTACTACTAGCTCAACAACCACTACTTCCCCTACCCCTACCGAACCAGCCTCCTCTGGCTATAGAATTCCAGCGAAATCTCCCTTGCGGGTCTTCCCTGGAGCTGAGGGTTTTGGAACAGAAACTGCTGCTGGTCGTGGAGGCGTAATATGTAAAGTCACAAATCTAAATGCGTCTGGATCAGGATCGTTTAGGCATTGCGTAGAGGATCTTTCTGGCCCAAGAATTGTAATTTTCGAGGTAGGTGGGGTTATAACGGTAGAAGAAACAATTGAGATAGTAAATCCAAATGTCTCGATATACGGCCAAACTGCTTTAGGAGATGGAATCGTTATTTCTTCCGGCCCTAAGTTAAATGGTGCTGCTTTGAGTATTGATGCAGACGATGTCCTAATGCAACACATCAGGGTGAGAGCATCGGACTCGACTTTATATGGCAGCAGTAGAGACGAGGGAACATCTTGTTGCAGAGATGCCTTCAATGTAACAAATGCTAACAATGTAGTCATTGATCATAACTCTTTCTCTTGGGGAACTGACGAAATTGCTGGAACGTGGTATGACGTAAATAATATTACATGGAGTTACAATATTTTTGCGGAAGGTCTTCACGATGCGGGCGTTAACTCCAAGGGGCCCGCAGGAAGAGGTTTACTAATCGGAAATGGAACTGAGGCTGGAAACATCTCAATCCATCACAACCTAATTGCCAATAGCTACCAGAGAAATCCAAAGATTAAAGTTGGAGGAGTTGTCGACATTGTAAACAACTTGGTTAGTCACTGGGAATCTCGAGCTGGTGGGCATGACGGTAGATACGGTGGAACAGCTAACTGGGTAAAGAATAAATGGATCGCAGGTCCTGAGTCATCTTCAGGTTGGGGAGGGCTACAACTAGCTGAAACATTTTCTCAAATGGCCTATTTTGAAGATAATCTTGGTCTGACGAGAACAAGTCATGATTCCCCACAGTGGTCAATCGCCCGTACAGGTTATAACGAGGACTACGATCCAAGTTTAGGATATCACTCAAATACTCGCTTTAGCGCTCCAGCTATTACTGAAATGGATGTGGATGATCTAGAATCTCTGCTGCCTCCTGATGTTGGAGCAACTCTTCCGAGACGTGATTCAGTTGATAGAAGGCTCGTAAATGAACTGAAGGACGGAACCGGTAGAGTTCCAGATTGTGTAAGCCCAAATGCCAGAGGAGGTTCGAGTGGTTGTTCAAGAAATGTAGGGGGATTTCCAAGCTACTCTGGTGGAACCCCAGCGAAAGACTCGGATGATGATGGAATTCCAGATAGATGGGAAGTCGCCAATGGCACGGACCCAAATGTTTACGATTCAACTGAAGACAGTAACAAGGACGGTTACCTCAATATCGAGGACTGGGTTCACAGCATAGAATCGTCGAACTAGAGAGTCCAGATTTGGCTACGCTGAACTAGTCACAACTCAATCTGACACTCTCTTCAATCTAGACAGTATACTAGAAGGATAATCGCCAATCTTTACAACCCAGCGCACGTCGCTTGCGCAACTCAGGATTTTAAGTCCTGCGCTGGCTAGGGAAACAGTCCTTAGGGACTGTTTCCCTTTACGCCAGCTGCTACCAGTTCCACCACCCGGTGATAGTTGTACTTAGTATAGTCCAGAAAATTTGGTGCCCGGGGCGAGAATCGAACTCGCACGTCGCTTGCGCAACTCAGGATTTTAAGTCCTGTGTGTCTACCAGTTCCACCACCCGGGCGGGTTGGGTTGGAGGGGTGGTTTTTAGCTCGGAGAGGGGGGTCTTTTCAAGAGCTAAAGCGGGATAATTGTTGATTAGTGGTAATACTGCTTGGATATCGCCACTTTAAAACAAATCCTGCCTGAATTTGTATGTTAATTTAAAGGTGATTCATTGAAATCTACAATAAAGTTCCTTAGCCTCCCGCAGCAACCTATAAAGCCGATAGCAATTCTTTAGTTTTAACTTTGCCAGATTTTTCCAACCCAATTCGAGCGGCTACATTGGAGGCATCATGCTGAAACACTAAAAGCCAATTATTGTCGCTAGCATTTTGCAAAAACTGTTTCTTTTCTTCCAATGTCTTTTGAGCATTCAAGTCATAACCCATGATATATGGAAGATCTATGTGATGATAAGTAGGGACAAGATCAGATGGGAAGACTACTGTTTCAGAACCGGATTGAATTTTTACCCATTGCAATCCGGGGGTGTGTCCATCAGCTTGATGGAGACTTAGCCCTGGAAAAACCTCTTGATCGTTACTCGTCAACTGAAGATTGGACTGCTCCAAAGGCTTGATGTTCTCCTCAAGAAAACTGGCCTGATCTTTGACATCAGTTCCGCACGCATGTTCCAATTGAGCTCGATTTACATAAACTGGAATTTTAGGGAAAGAAAGTTCGGCTTCTCCTTGCTCGTTTAGATGACTAATTCCTCCTAAATGATCGAAATGTAGGTGAGTTAGGATAATGTGACTAGCCTCTGCTGGCGGAGAAGTTATATTTTCTACCTTGTATATCTTTTTTAACTTCTCACCCCACTTACTTCCACAGCCAAGATCCACTAAAACTATATTCTCACCATCGGAAATTCTTAGAATACGGGTCACCATAGGTATGCGATTCTGGTCATCTGGTTGTATTCTCTTGCTCCAGAGGTTTTTGGGAACAGAACCAAACATAGCGCCCCCATCGAGAGCGAAGTTATCAAGAACAATAGTTTCAATATTATATTGGCCAATACGAATCATGCTGCTAGCAAACCTTCATACATCTCAATTAAGCGCGTGTTAAACGAACTACGACTATATCTCTCATCGACTAAGCTCTTAGCATTCGCAGCTTTTCTCTGGGCTTGCTCCCCACCCCTCAAAGCAACCTCCAGTTGTTTAGCAAAAGCATTCGCATCGGGTGCTGCCAAAAAAGCATTCTGAGAGTTTAAAACTTGAGTATGAGAGTAAATATTAGTCGCTACAATTGGTCTCTCAGCATTCATATAGGAATAGATCTTCAAGGGTGTGTTTTCTCCCTTGATTCTTGGCGATACTAAAACTCTTGCAAGCGATAGAAACGATGACATCTCTTCCAATGGCCTGTTTCCTGTTAGAACTACACCATTCTCTAAATTAAGCCTGGTCACAAGATTACGTATCGTGTCAAAATCAGGTTGCCCTTTTTCGCCACCACCGACGAGTAATAATTTAAAATCTAGCCTATCTTTAGCAATCGCCACAGACTCGAGTAACAATTCTATCCCTTGAGAAGAGTGGAAATTACCTGTGTAAACCACCAACGGTTTATCTCCCAAATCAAACTCCTTTTTTATTTGAGTAAGAAAGTCGTCGGGAGGGGTATTATCCACGTCGGTTGGAAAATCTTCTATCTGAACAATTTTTTTCTTATCTACTACCGAAGCAGCTTTGTTAGAAAGAGCCTCACAGACTGTAAGGACCACTTTCGAGCGACGCATGGCTATCTGCTCAAGAATACTAACCGGGAGGGCAATTATCTTCCAAATAGGTTTACTACTCTCTCTAAGTTGATCCGGGATAGAAGAGTCCATATCAAAGACGCTTACTTTCCCGTTGAACATCGATAAAAACCCCGTAAACACGGCAGCCTCCTCGATGCCATGCATTACATCATACTTTGTCGTACAAACCAGTTTTAGTGCTTTGGCAAAAAGAAAAAAATCTAGAATAACTTTACTTGCAGAAATTCCTACAGGAACAGATTTAATTCCTGGAACATGCGAGGAGCGAATTATATTGAGCCCCGAAACACTAATATCTTCCCCCAAGGGATAGGTTAACAAATCGACCTCATACCCCTGACCAGTCAAACACTCCGCAATCGCTCGTACATTCAAGGGAGTCCCACGATTGGAGAAAAAGGGTTGTGGGGCAATTAGTAAAATTTTAGGAGCCGATGACATCGCGCGGCTTATCTCCCAAGTCTATTGTCAGTTAGTCGTAACTAAGGGATGTTTAGAGACATTCCCCCTAATACCCTCTACCCCTAACAGAATCTTCCCCACTCGACTAGGGGCCGTGAGATTCTACTCTAAAGCCATTGAAGCCAAACTTGATCTACTCTGCTCAAAGGTCATTGAGCTTGCCTAAGAAACCTGAATTTACTAATCTTGCCCTCTAATCTGTCGAAAAT
>CALKYB010000359.1 GCA_938003565.1 uncultured bacterium | reverse complement strand
GTGGGTATACCTGTCTTCAGACCTCGCTCCCGCTCGGCTGACACTGCGAACCTAATGATGATGGTTTATCGCAAAGTTAGAGAGGAGTGCTCTGGTTAATCTAGACGACGAGCACCGCAGCACTCAACCGGTCTGCCATGATTGGATTTTAGAATAAAAACTACTTAGGTAATCGATCCTTCAACAAAGAAGAGGCTCTTGGATCTCTCGTCTCACTACCTATGCTCGTAGTAGCTAGTCGGTTCTGCCGATATTTTTCGTTATCAATGAAAATACCCTTGGTATCATAGTTAAATCTGTCAACTCTCGACAATCCGTAGGTTGCTGCTGTTCCAATAATTATAACCGAAACAAACCAGGCAACAGCCCAGCGTTGATCTGGCCCAAACTCCCCGCAGGGATCCTCTGTATTATTAATATTCTGGCCCAAACTTACCTCTCAAAGTCTAAAGTCTATAAATAACGAGTTCCATGATACATCTAGCTGAAATACGAGGCAATAGTAGCAATTTTCCGCACATCTATACTCGGGTTTTATGCAGCTGGTACACCACAGGGATAATCACATGAAAAACAGGCGTCACAAAACTTCTCTTTACTCTCACCAACTGCACTAAACATTCCCTCATTTGAGAGATAGGCAAGAGAATCAGCTCCAATAAACTGTTCTATTTCTTTAACACTGTGACTTGAAGCTATTAACTCCTCCTTAGAAGGAGTATCAATACCATAGTGGCAAGGACTCATAGTTGGAGGTGAGCTGATGCGAAAATGCACCTCCTCAACACCCGCCAACCTCAGCATTTTAACAATCTTCTTACTTGTCGTACCCCTAACCAAGGAGTCATCAACCAGCACGACCTTTTTACCTCGTAGCAGATGATTGTTTGGGTTGAGTTTAATCTTAACACCAAAGTCTCGAATTGACTGCTGAGGTTCGATGAATGTTCTACCAACATAATGGTTTCGAATTAGACCAAATTCCAGTGGAATTTTAGACGCCTGGGCAAAACCCAAAGCCGCAGGCACTCCTGAGTCTGGAACAGGTATAATATAGTCCGCCTCAACGTAATGCTCCTTGGCTAACTGCTCCCCTAGTCTTTTACGAACAGAGTAAACACTGCGACCGTCAATAAGGGAATCCGGACGAGAAAAGTATACATACTCAAATACACAAAAAGCTGGTGTTCTAGAGGATGATCCTTTCACTTCATTCGGAACTATCTTATGGGAAGAAAGAATACCTTCACTCGAAATTTCTATAACTTCGCCTGGCTCAATATCACGTATCAGCTCAGCCCCGACAAGGTCGAATGCGCACGTCTCTGAAGCAACAATATAACCGTCTCCAAGCTTACCTAAAGAAAGAGGCCTCACCCCGGCAGGATCTCGAGCTGCGACCAAGCGATCTTCAGTAAGCAAGACTATTGAATAGGCTCCCGAAACCTCCCTTGCTGCATTCAAAATTTTCTCGCAAATACTCGTTCCTGGTTTAGTAGACCGGGCAATCAAATGCAGAAAGGTTTCGGTATCCGAAGTTGTAGAAAAAATGGAACCAGACTCCTCAAGCTTTTGTCTAATTTGAGGCGCATTCACCAAATTCCCATTATGGGCAATTGAAAACGAGGAGTTGGTGAAGTTAGCTGTAAGGGGCTGTAAATTAGACTTATCTTTCCTACCAAAGGTGGCATAACGGGTGTGTCCAATAGCAAGGTTTCCTTCAAGTTCCGACAAACTCTCACTTGAAAATACATCCGCTACAAGCCCCGTGTCACGGTGAGCGAAAAGATTCTTGCCATCAGTGCTAACAATTCCTGCACCTTCTTGCCCGCGATGCTGCATGGAGTAAAGTCCAAGGTAACAATACTTTGCTGCCTCCTCGACACCAATACAACCCACTACCGCACATTCATCGTGAAACTTATCTTCTATGGAACTAAACATTAAAAAAGTTAGCCTCTCTTTATAAACTTAAAACTAAATTGTAGTGAAGCAGGATCCAACTACCCAGACAGAAACCCGACCGGCCAAAATAGGACATTACTCTAGTATGGATATGTTAAAAAACAAAGTCGATACTCCGAGAATCATAGCAAAGGCTGAAACTGAATTTTGCGGAAGGTAACTCCCTAGTTAATTCATAGGAACCGTCAGATTTACTCTCAAATCAGACAACGGTTTCATCAATCAAAATTACCGCTTTTTAGGAATAAACGAAGTTTTCGATGTTACTTTCAAAACAGTTTCCGCAATCAAATCTGCACAGTAATCAAAGTCTCTCAAATCACAACATTCCACCTGAGTGTGCATATAACGATTTGGCAGTCCCAACAACGCAGTCGCAACCCCAGCACCACTAATCTGCATCGCATTTGCATCCGTTCCAGTAGCATTTGGCGCAGCAAGTAGCTGAACTGGGATTTTCTTAGCTTTAGCGGTCTTCCGAAGCATTCCCTCTAGAACCGGATTAATATTCGCTCCTCTAGCAATCGTCGGTCCAGAACCAAGCTTAATGTCACCCACTTCTTTAGAGTTAGCTCCTGGATTATCCGTGGCATGAGTAACATCCACAGCAATACCGGCATCCGGACTCAATCCAAAACAGGATGTCCTTGCTCCTCGCAAACCAATCTCCTCCTGTACTGTACTGACAGCATGTAAGCCCACTGGAAAAGATTTCTTGCCTTTAATAGCTTTAGCAACTTTCCTAAAAGCCTGAAGTACCACATACACACCTACTCGATCATCCAAGCCAGGCCCAGAAATTTGACTCTTACCTAAACGGCTGACCATTGGTCTGTAGACAACTGGGTCACCAACCGAAACCAAATTTCTAGCTTCCTTTTCGTTCTTAGCTCCAATATCTAACCAAAAATGTTTCAGCTCTAGCTTCTTACCCCTATCGGATCTTGGCACCAGGTGAACAGGTTTATAGCCAACCACAGCCGGCAACTCGCCCTTGTCAGTCAAAATAACCAAATGAGTACCAGGGACTACGCTAGGATCAATTCCACCGATCGCTTTAAAATATAAATACCCGGCACTATCTATGTGATGGACCATAAAACCAATTTGGTCACAATGACCCGCTAGCATAATTTGAATGGGTGCCTTAGGATTGAGAGAGCAGATCACATTACCATGAACATCGGTCTTAACCTCATCAGCTACTCCCTTAACGCTCTTACGAACTATCTCTTGAATATCCTGCTCAAAACCAGAAGGAGATGGAGTTAATAAAAGTTTTTCTAAAAAGTTAAAGTCTGAGGCTTTCATAGATTTTCTTAGTTTTTTTAAACGAAAATTACTGAACGAAAGAAAATATCGCACCCAAAAGTATTGAGCGCAACTCAATAGCTATCATGAAACTCAATAAAACCTCAGAATTTAAAAATCTAGAACGTTTCAACAAAAAGCCTATGTTACCATTAAAAGTGTCACGGGAATCTTCTAAATAATTAAAACCCACCCACAAAGAACCCTAAGCTATTGAAATGACTAGCTTTAAATGTCACTTCAGCTAAGAAAATTTATAGCATTTGATGTTACAGCATTCACCCAAC
>CALKYB010000358.1 GCA_938003565.1 uncultured bacterium | reverse complement strand
GAGATATCTGATCCAATATTTCCATTGCGGGAGTCGATCTCTGAGATTACGTAGTTAAAACAGTCCGAGAATTCTGGAAAAGAATATCCTCCATTCTCTTCTAAGAAAATCATTCCAGTAAGCATATGACTAGGCATGTGCGGAAAACCGCCATGATTCCAATTGCATAAACCACTACTGTCTAAAGTTGGCTTAATCCAATCCATTGCAACAATAAATCGCTCTTGCAAATCGTTTATTGCTGTTTCTTCAGCAGAAGTTAAGACCTGTTGTTCTTTTAACATGAAGCTTACATAACCCAGCCAGTCCAGGCCTCTTGTTAAGCTAAGATAGGCGTATCTTGTTTCAGTTGGGGTTCGCGAGCCGTTATTTCTGTACTTTGAAGTTTCACTGTTTCTCGGCGCATCGACACCGTCCATAAATCTCGGTCCCATTTCCAATACCACTGAAACTAAGATGTCACGATATTTATCCACGTGAGTCGTCCGCCCCAAAGCATCAGCTAAAGTAAGCATTCGTGCCATGTTCTGGTAAGGGGTCAACCAAAAATAAAGTTCATTTGCTGTTGGAGTTCCTTGACTTGAATAACTATCAGACCATACCTCTTGAATTATATTATGGTGTGCATCTACATGCTCAAAGTAAAACTGCTCATAGGTCCCAGCTAAAGCCAGTCTGGCCGGATCGTTTGTTATCAGTGGGTGTCCAGCAGCTAGTGTAGTTGTTGTGGTTGATGAAGTCGTTGAGGAACTTGTAGTAGTAGGTAGAGTGGTGGTAGTCGTGCCGGCAACTAGGGTTGTAAAATCAAAAATATTTGAAATAACTTTTCTTTTTTTCTGATCATAGGCGCTAATTCTATAGTAGTACTTCGTATTAGGCTTAAGACCAGTGAGATTTTGAATCAAAGTATCTCTGAATCTAAATCCTTGATAGGGTCCTGATTTGTTTAAGTTGTTTGAGTCTGTGCCAAACCTTAGACTAACTTTTGCTGGAGCATTGAAAGAAATTTTAATTCGAGCATAGTCCTCTGATATTGCTATCAACTCTCTCGAAGTCATATTTAGGTTAGTGTTTGTGGTAGGGGGTCGTTTGGTTCTTCTAGTTCTACAAGGCCTATCTCCATTCATGCCGTAACCATCACCGTCTAGATCTACACAACCTTGAGATTGGGCTTCAAAGGGAATTATAAAAGTTAATAATAAGAATAGCTTACAAAGTAATTTGGTAATCGGCATTTTTAAAACCATAAAAAATTTAAACAACTAAACCTCTATCAAGTATCGGAAATAACAAAGAAAAACTTAAGTTATTTGCTTTTAACTCGCAGGCATAAGAATAAAGAATAACTGACAAAAATCTTCCATAATAGAGTCCGCTATGTATTGAGAATACTTCATAAATTTATACCAGGTGTCTTTAATTTGCTCAGATAGAGGGTAAAATTCGTTGAGAGTGGAAGGGTATTAGGTTAATCGACCAAAAATATGGTGGTTGGATTTCAACATGATGGAAGGGCCATAAGGTGTTTCAATATAGATTCAGTTCTCCTCCTCGATAACAAAAGAAGAACTCATCACTGAGGAATCAGTTGAGACCATGCAGTCTTGGGAGCACTCTGGATTCAGTGTGTATGCAGCTCCGAAAATGGAAGCTGATGATGACGAAGCGAGACTCTTCTTAGCGAGGTATCTCAAGAAATCCCCGCTGGCTGAAACTAGATTTAGTATTGATGAGACTGGTCTGGAGCCAGTGGTTGTCTAAAAAAAACTTTAGACGAAAGCTCTAACCAAGAAAGGACTTTCTCGTTTGTACGGAGTTTACTCCTCAAGTACTCGCGGCAAGATAGCCCGGGAAGAACGGTTTGAGGAAATACTAAATGCTGGACTGGAGCCCCTGCCAGAGCAAGAACCAACTAAAGCTTCAGCCTCCTTTGCTAGGTGCATGAAGTTAGTCTTTGAAATTAACCCCTTAGAGTGTCCGCGGTGTAGGGAGAATATGAAGATAGTAGCCTTTATGCTTAGCTCTCAAGAGATTGAAAAGATCGCTGAGAATCTCAAGTATACTACCTGGTCGGCTGTTCTCAAGTTCTGGTAGATTTGTTGATCACCCATACGAATTTTAGATTCGATCAGTTTCCATTCTCGCCACAGATTTCGGGGCAGGGGAGCCCTTTGTCTTTTAGGTCAGGAAAAATCAGTATTTCATTGAAAAACTAAGATTATTAGAAGAATTTTTGTTACTGCTACCTGGTGGTAGGTTCAACTGGAAGCCGGTCGATATCTATACTCCTGCTAATTGTCTACTAATGAGATAGCAACAGCTATTTCAGACACTTAATATCTGACGCTTTATCCTCTAAGAACTGAATTATTTGCAAGATAGATAATCTGACTGCCTCTCAAGGATAATTTCTGCTAAGATTATGGGGAATAAGAAATTCCTAATCTGGTTTGAGCAATGAAAAACTTAATTCTCACTTCCGTATATTGCCTAGTAGCCCTAGCTATTTTTACAAACCCCGCCTGGGCGAATTCTCCATGTAAAGGAATTGGCCAAATGTCGTGCGAAGCTAAATCAACGTGTAGCTGGGTAAAGTCATTTACAAACAAGAATGGTGTAAAAACATCCGCTCACTGTAGAAAAAAAGCCGGTGTAAAGTCTAAATCCGGAGGAACTCTATTCGGCAAGAAATCTAAAACTAAAAAAACTTCTAAGAAAGCTGCTAAGAAAAAAACTGCAGTTAAGAAAGCCTCGAAATCAAAAACAGATGCGGCTAAGAAAAAATCGAAAGTAAAGACTTCGAAAGAAAAAATAGCCGAAAAGAAAAAGGCCAAGAGTAAAAAGAAGAAATCTAAGAAAAAAGCAAAGAAGAAGTAGGATAAGACAGAATCTGCCTTGGTGTGTTGTTTACTTCCCCTACCTAAAATAAAGCAGCAAAAGTTTAGAGAGAGTACCAGTCAAAAACCATTCACCTACTGAACTAAATCAGTTAAGAACCGTACCCATGTTCTAGTCAGCTTCATCTCGGTTATTCTATTTTCAAGTTCTTCCACACTGCGGACAGAAAAAGCATAAAATACCGCCTGGTCTTCTTTTTCAAGTACTTCAATTGTAATACACTCTTCATCTTCCGCAGGAACGATAACGCCCACTATATAATGAGGGTGGTAAATTCTCACACTAAGACCAGATTCAAAAATGGTAATGGTTTGATCATCTTCGAGAACCAGTAACACCGAGCCATCAGGCACTATGAACCTTTGGCCTGCAAACTGAGAGGCTAGGACGAATCTGGGATCAACATATCTATCAACAAACGCAGGAATCAATTTTCTTTTTTGATTCAAACCTTTCTCCAGCTAATAAAATGGAATTAAAAGAAGGAACTACAAAAAACAACGGCACACTCTCTCCATAAGTTTATTTGGAGAAAAAATGCCGACTTACTACCCCATAAAAGCTAGCTGAAAGACTAGCGAAAACTTGAGAGACAACAGGAAAATGGAATTATAGCAGGTTTTACACAGTATTCGAACTCAGTGAAATGTGACGTCTGCTCTCCCACAAACAGGCCAGGCCTTGAAGGGTACATTATGGTGTTAAAGATAAAAGAAGATGGCCGGGAAGAACCTTGTCTTTGCTACCCTGTTTACTGGAGAATTGGCTCCATGCTGAGCTAACTCTAACATTTAATGGGTAATCTAGTGATCGGCAAACGTCCCATCATAGGTAAAATATACCTGAACTAAATTGAAGAGAGGTCCTTGATCACTGTTTTTCCAAACAACTCCCTCAAGATAGCCTGGTATTTTCGCCCGAAAAACTTCATCCCGACCTAAAGTTTGACAGAAAGCAGCTTTACCTTTCTCACTTTTCAAATCATCCGCATTTGAAATTTGTTGACCTAAATACTGGGTCACGTCCTGAAAGCGACCGTTATCAGTAGCCTGATTCATCAATTCGTCTGCCTCATACTCTCCCTTTGGATCTCCTCGACAACTTAAAAGATAATACTGTGCCACGCTTTCATCCATTATAAACCACTGCAGTTCATAAAAATAATTCATTGAATCCTCTCTGTTGTTCGGCTGCGACCAACTGATCACACCCCACAACAGAGAAAGTTTAAAACCTTATTCCTCAAGCCATCTGCGCAAGCTCATAAAATACTTCCACTAAAGACTGAGGATTTCAGAGTACCCAAAAACCGATATAATAACACAAACAGAACAGAAGTTCTTGGAGGCTATTAATGAGCTCTGAACGCAAACTCTAAGCACTAGAACTTCTATAAGAAGTCTCATAATCAGAGGGCTTATGGCTAATCAGTAGGTCGGTATTATTGACTGACTAATAGTAGGAAAAGTTTTTGGCGAATAAGACCCTTTATACTGAAACCACTACAAATTTCGGTTAAATATTGACCTCTCGGACTCAAGTTTCAGTATATCCGAGCGTGAGCGAGGTAGCCAACACATATACCCTGTGTATGGACCCGTCCGTCAAATCAAGAGAAAGTCTTTTGTGCCAAAAAATGAGATTCATCCGTGTATTCGGCTTTTACAGTAATGAAGTAACT
>CALKYB010000357.1 GCA_938003565.1 uncultured bacterium | reverse complement strand
CATAACCGTCGCCATCAGGGTCCTCGCAGTTTGCATATGCGTCAGAGGGAAGTAGCATAGTTAAAAGTCCAGAGAAGATAATTGATAGATGAAAAAACAAATTTTTGGTTGTTAAATGTCTCATAGACTTTTTAGCTTTTGGTGGGTTAATTCTTTTAAGATATAGTTAGTTCTATCGGGTATTCAACCCGGAATCTTAAGGGTAAATATCTAGATAATGGAGTCCCAAAGAGATTAGGATCTATCCCTAAGAGCCTTTCGCTCCTCAAAATCGCTAGTTCTAAACGCAACTCCTCTCAATTGTTCTTTATTTATACTTGGATGTAGGGTCGGCTAGATTGCTAAAAGGGCTGTAGTTGGCAAAGAACTAGCGCATCCTAGAAAACAAATTTCTTACTCGCAGGCTTTAAGAGAAGGAGTTTGATTTTGAAGTAGTCTTTCTTGATCACTAAATACTAGTAATTTCTAAAATAAATGAGCTTTTTTTAGTCATTTACTTATCAAGTCCGTCTATAACATTAGATAGTAGGTGAGTTATCCGTGCCAGGAAGCCTTCGATTGCCCTAGCTCTTTTGAATCTCTTTTCTAGTAGTAATATTTCTAATAGCCCCATGGCCGCTAGCTTCATGGGGCTAGAAGGCTTTTATGGTTTTTTGGTTCCGTAAGAATACAATCCATTCACAAACTACAGAGTACTATTATGAAATTTGCAAATCTTATTCGACCGGTGCTGTTTGCGGCACTGTTGGTTTCTCCCATTCTGTCGAGCGCGGTCGAAATTCGGACGCTCAAAGGTGTGTCGAAAAATTACCAGGTGGTGGAAACCATCAATACTCACTATGGGACAGTGTTTATTGGCTCTGAAAACGGCCTTCCCCCCTACAAGTTTCATAATTACACCGGGAAGGAAATAGCCAAACCTGGGGCCGAGTTTGACCTCATAAATCCCCCGGGTGCCAGTGAACGATTGCCCCTGGAGGAGCTGACTGAAATTGTTGATACGGTGCGAAACCAGCAAATGCACCTAATAAAATTGAAAGGCGATCGTCTGGTATTCATGGATTCTATTCGGGGGATCTTTGAGTACTCCGATTCAGTGGAGGCACGAATAAGGGAGTATTATCCGCAATTCAATGGGCAGCTTATAGGAATCGTAGACTCCATAAGCCAGCGAGTCACGCTCAAGTACGATATCGGAAACAGCCTATTCTCCTATATTTCGATTGGTCTTTTTCCGCATGGTGTATCCTCCGGTGGCCGATTCACTAGTGGTTACAGCTATGATGACTTTGGCAGACCATACCTCTTGGCGGAAATTTTGCCAGTGGGATTCGAACCCCACTGTCAGCTCAACGAGACCACCTTTGTTGGCGCAACAAACTACTTGTCTCAACGGGTAATCTCAGTCTACCGCGGTCCATTTGAATCGCAGGAGGAGCTGGCACGCGATACGGTTTCCGACACTTCGAGATATGAAGTGAGTTGTACTTTTGGAAACTCAGAAAGAACCGTTGTCATAACTCGACCTGAATCAGCCAACTTCAATGCAGCGACTCTTTTGTGGTCCGAAGAATCTGGATTGCGAGAGCATACCGCTGCTGAGAGTCATACTCTGGGCAGAAATGGCGCCGTCACAAGAACCGGTTCATTTGAAGAGAGCTACCTCTTTCTGGATGGAACCTTTGTAACTCTGCCAGACGAAATGCAGTTTGCGAACCAGTTTCTTCCATCTAGACTCAGTTCATACTTCTATGCGTGGAATCCTGAAAATGGCAATATATTCTATGCTCAGGAAGTTGCCGAGTTAGTCCCAAGCGATGAATCTTCTACAGACGAGGCTCAGGGTGATGGAGGAACTGGATCTCTCGGGCTGACATTTCTTCTCGGCCTTGGATTGTTCGGTAGATATCGCCGTCAATAACTTAAACGTTTTTCTAGACGATGCGGCGGAACTTTTGTTCTGCCGCTAGTCCCTTGCAGCCTTCTTCCCAAAATATACATATAAGCCCTATCTTTGAATTAGCTTGTCGATGTTCTTATCGTATAACCGTATTTGATAACTGACTAACAAAGTCCACCTATAAGAAATAGCGATCCGAAAAAAGCTGGAATATCTAAAACGTGAGATAGTAGAGCACCTTTAAGGCAATTAAACTGTTTTTCTTTACTAAAAATTCCTTTTCTTTGATAAAAAAAGGTAATTACTAACCACCACTCAATCATTCTTAGAATAAACAATCCTGAAAAAAATATCTCGGGAGGTGCTGGAAAGCCGCGAATAGCGCCAAGCCCAAATAAGGGGAGAGCGGAAGATAGCAAAAGGCTAAATATTTGATAACCAACTAACCCTAGAATAATCCTACTCAAGGCTACCCTAAATTTACTACAGTCCTTTTTGTAGAATTTATTTAAGTAAATAGCCATCGCAATATAGCCAAAGAATTTAGCTAGAAGAAATGGTAAGAACCCCGTGAGAGCACTAAAATTAGTCAAAGAAAAAGACATAAATTTGACATTTAACTCCTCAATTTAGCAGAATTAAAATACTTTTAACTAGTTAAGCAGATTAAGTGTCTGTAATGCCAGGTAATAAAAAATGTTTTGGTGTAAGTAGTTAGTATTAAAATGCTTTAAGTAACTCAAGTCCTTGTTGGGAGGAAATATTCGTTGTGATTAGTAATCTTGAAATACGTAAGTTTCAGCGAGTTGATAGTATAAGGTATGGAGAATGGTTTAGTGATTTTAATATCAACAAGTATATCGGGCCTGTCTGGAGTGCTAAAGAGCTAGACGAAATAGAAATGGAAACCGAGTCAGAAGTATTGTCGGTATTCTTAGAAAATGAATTAGTTGGTGTTGTGTCTGTTGCTTATCCAAATAATGAACATCCCCGCTACTGTATCATGGGTATCGCTGTTGCCCCAAACAAGCAACGTGAAGGAATTGGAGAAGGTATATTGCAGGCATTACCAAATTACTTCAAAACTGCACCAAGTCAAAGGTGGATAGCATATGTCAGCTCACAAAATATCCCAGCTAGAAATTTCTTTATTAAGCACGGATGGAAAAAGGGATTAGAGGAGAGAGACCTCTACGAATTTATTTCCAACCCAGAGAGAGCTTTAGCAAAAAGTACTGAACTCACCTCTGAGCAAAATGAAACTTAGGTTGAATGAATCTAGATTACCTCTCATGGCCCATGCTGCTAAGTAGATATCTAACTTTAACTTGGTTAGATTCAAATTTGAAATTATCGACCGCTGTCGAGGCTACTGGAGGCACCCGCCTCGCTTTTTACGAGTTGCTTAACTTGAGCATTGGGGATGGCTGTGTAGGCATAAGGAATTTGAAAAATTGATGGTCTGTTGTTGAACGTTACATTTCCACTGCTGGCTTGGCCGTTGAGATTGTCATTGACTGATTCGAGGAAGCCTTCAAAAATACCGACCCCAGTGTCGGTCGAGGCAATTAGTGCTCTGGTACCGATATTTTCGTAAACATTTTGCTCAGTGATAATCATCGCATTGCCTCTATGTACAAAATTTGTATTCTTTTGTCTGGTAGCCCGGCCCGCTACTGATCCATGTGTCGTCGTATTGTGTATCCAATTGTTGAACACATGGGCACGACCCGCTGATAGCCAAGGTGATCGTTGATTTGAAGACAAATCTGAGCTGTGTATAGTCAATCTGGTGTCGGGATTGGTGGTGTTAAATGTGAAGATACTTTTATGTGTGTTGTAGGATTTTATTCTTGAAGTCGTTATGAAATCCGCTCCAACTAAAATGTTAATAAAATCATCATCAAACTTTGTTGCTTCTAGCTTATCCAACCAAATGTTCTGGCCATAAACACGT
>CALKYB010000356.1 GCA_938003565.1 uncultured bacterium | reverse complement strand
TCAACCAAGCATAGAGCTGCTCAGCAACTGTACCACCATTGGGGTTCGCACTGAATGAGGCAATATTTTTAGAAACTACTTCTTTAACCTTCTGCCCTATCTTCTCGACTTGAACCAATCCTGAAAGTAGTGCGCGAACATACAAACCAGACCCCCCGACAACTATTGACAACTTACCCCTTGAAGAAATCTCAGCAATTATTTCGCGGGCTAGTTCACTGTATTGAAAAACATCAAGACCAGGATCCGGCTCTAGAGTCGATAGTAGGTGATGGACGACGCCGCACCGCTCTTCCAAGTTAGGAACCCCTGCTCCAATACAAAAGCCTCGATATAACTGAACACTATCAGCATTTATAATTTCAGCATCCAACCGCAAAGCCAGATTAACAGCTAGGGAGGATTTTCCACTAGCTGTCGGTCCTGATATCACCAAAACTGAAGGATTGTCTCGGGTATGAATGCTCATTCAAGAACCGGTTTTTCAGATAGTCTCAATTTACAATTCCTATTGAATCCTTCCGAAACGAATCTCTAGATCCTCTTTGGAGAAATACTGAACAACCGGACGGCCATGGGGGCAGAAAGCTGAGCCATTTGTAGCCTCAAGACTCTCTACTAAAGCCTCAGCCTCAAGGCGCTTCATTTCCCGACCAGAGCGAATAGAAGCATGACACGCTAGCCTAGCAACCACTGCATCCCAGGCTGATTCTAGTGCGATTGAAATACTAGACCATTCCGGGACAGATAAGATATCCTTTAGTAGTGCTTCTGGGTTAATTTGACCCAAAGGAGCTGGCGTAGCTCTTACCACTACCGAGTTCTCACCGAAAACCTCACAGTCAAGACCGAGTTTGGATAGCTCCTCTACACTATCAACAAAAGTTTGAAACATCCGATCGTCTAATTCCGAAACTACTGGGCTTATTAGTACCTGTGTAGGAATGTTCCCCTGCTGAAGCCGTTCTCTAATTTGAACAAAAGTTACAATCTCATGAGCTGCATGCATGTCAACTATGCCAAATACTCCTTGTCCTTCAAACAAGAGGTAGCATTTAAAGATTTGTCCAACATAGCGCATTTCAGATAACTTCTGAGCAGAAGTTGACCCCGCGAGGGCTACTTGGTCAGGCACCTGCTCCAGCTCTTCTAACTTTCCATGGCTGCTACCGGCTCCCTCAAATATTGGCTGGAATTCCTTACTCGAGGGCTCCCTTTTAGAACTAGGTCTAAAAATGTTTAAATTTTCGGCGCTGGAGACTATATTACTTGTAAATAACTGGTTTGCGCTTTTAGTCACTTCTTCAGGCAACTCCAACCGGGTCTTTAAATCCGGTAAAAATCCAGTTTTCTCATCGCTGATAGTTCTCTTAATACTTCTAGCTATTATTTTAAAAACCCTATCAGGGGCTCGAAATCGAACTTCTGACTTCTGCGGGTGAACATTTATATCCACATCCCGAGCCGGAAGCTCAAGTTTGACAACTCCAACTGGATAACGCCCAGGTTTTACAGTATTCCCGTAGCCCTCTCTTACTGCTCTGAGAAGTAGCTTGTCTCGAACAGCACGACCATTCACAATCAGACGAAGTTTGTTTGCACCCGAAGTGGAATTTGTAGGGATACTCAGTAAACCTTCAAGTTGATAAACCCCCAAATCGTGCTCCAAGCTATCCGAGATTTTCATCAACTCAGTTTTTTTACCGAGCATTTGTAAAGCTCTAGATTTAAAATTTTCCGCTTTGGGAAACAAAACTTTTGATTTACCATCGGCTAGCAGTTCAAATCTAACTGCCGGAAACGCATAAGCAAGATCCTCTATCACTAGCTTGATATAGGATAGCTCTGTTTTTTCAGTTCGAAGAAATTTCTTTCTAGCAGGCACATTGAAGAACAAGTCTTCAATAGTAATCTTACAACCTTCTGGAGCACTGTACTCGTTAATTTCGCTAACTATACCCCCTTGAATTTTTAGGCGCACCCCCATGCCTCCACCTCTCACAGTAGTTTCGAGTGAGAATCTTGACACCGCTGCTATAGACGGTAGGGCCTCTCCCCTGAACCCCAAGGATTCTATTGATAGCAAATCGCTTACATCTCTTATCTTGGAAGTTCCAAAACGTTTAATCGCATTCAAGGCGTCGAGTTTTGACATCCCTATTCCGTTGTCAACAACAGATATATAGTTTCTTCCCCCGCCTCTAACACTAACCACAATTTCAGTGCTTCCGGCATCGAGAGAGTTCTCTACCAATTCCTTAACAACGGACGCCGGCCTCTCAACCACCTCTCCGGCAGCAATCTGGTTTACAACGAGGTCATCAAGAATCTGAACCAAATTCTCTGAGTCATCAAAATCACGCTTAGCTAAGGATTGATCCAATTGCATTAACTAATTCCTCTATTTAAGTTCGGGCTTGACTAGAACTTCTCTAAATTTGGGATTCTCAATTCCCCGACGAAGTGAGAGCACAACGGACTCTCCGGCTTCCTTCTTATAAAGGCCGTCGATAAATGAATTCTTCGTAACGCTTTTCTTTCCGTCGACCCCCACTATGAAGTCCGCTCCATTTGGAACTATTCTCTCTCGTCCTCTCCTATCCAATGTCACAGCTCCTTTGAGTCCCGCTTTGTCAGCCGGACTACCAGGTTGAACATAGAGAACTGCAGTTCCGTATCTTGTGTCCCGAAGAATAACTCCAATTTTTGGTCTCAAAACTCGGCCATGTTGCAATAAAGATGGAACTACTCGTTTAATTGTAACAGCTGGAACTGCCAGTCCGATACCAGCGCTCTGGCCGCTTCTGCTCAAAATAGCAGTATTGATTCCAACCACTCTTCCCGAAATATCAAGTAACGGTCCACCCGAATTACCCGGATTAATCGCTGCATCTGTTTGCACAACATCTTCAATCAATCGGCCACTCTCAGCACGAATAGTACGACCTAAACTAGAAACAATTCCACTTGTTAGTGTCCTAGTTAAGTCAAAAGGGTTTCCAATAGCTAAAACTCGTTGACCAACTTCCAAAGTATCCGAATCTCCAAGCTCAAGTGCTACTAGGTCACTAGGGGGATCAATTATACGCAACAATGCCAAATCGCTGTCAACGTCCACTCCGATAATACTAACTCCAAAGGAGTCCCCTGTGGAGAGCAATACCTCCGCTTCCCTAGCGTCAGCGATGACGTGAGAGTTAGTCAAAACCAAACCTTTCTCTGCGTCCAAAATAAAGCCAGATCCACCTCCAGCTTGACTAATCGGTCCAAAAATATTCTGAGCGACTGAGCGCGTACTTACATAAACCACAGCGTCGTTGGCCGCTTTATAAACATCAATAACTTGTTGCTCTCCAACGGTGCGAGTTACTGGAATTGTACTCGCCTCCACGGTGGCTGGACGTGACTGGCTAATAAAATACCAAGAGACACTCAAACAAAGTACTAAAAAACTAAATTTAATTGCTTTATCGATCATTTATAAATAGATAATAGTTAGAGGTTTATTCCGTAATCAAATATTGCTTGCAAATTAAGCGAAGCCTAAATACTATTTTGAGATCATTGAAGGAATGTCTTTCTCCCCAATCAGGGCCAAATACTGGCCTAACCTAGAAATAGTATTATTCTATGACTACCAACGAGCTGTTCAAATCTATCGCAAATCATAAAAACCTAAAAGAGCAGGTGGTATTTACCAATGGTTGTTTTGACCTTCTTCATGTAGGCCATCTTCGATACCTTAAACAAGCGAAAGAATTGGGGGATATTCTTGTTATAGGACTAAACAGCGATAACTCAGTTAAGCGACTCAAGGGAGATTCGCGTCCAATAATTTCCGAGGCAAATCGAAGGGAAATGCTGCTAGGCCTAAAAGCGGTAGATTACGTGCTACTATTTGAAGACGACACACCAATTCAACTAATTGAGAAAATCGCCCCGGACTTTCTAGTCAAAGGTGGTGATTGGCCAGTTGAGTCAATTGTTGGCCATGAGTTTGTTTTAGACAATGGAGGTCAGGTTCTCTCACTTCCATTTAGCGATGGTTTTTCTAGTACCAATGTAATTGAGAAGATAAAAGCCAGCTAAGAGGAACCATGATGGTTCCTCATCAGTCCAGGAGTAAAATAGATTAAAGCTAATAGTGGTAAAAACCAAAAAAGCTCATGATGAAGCTTCGCTACACTATTGTAGTGAATACTACCGCTTAAAAATAGCAACCAAAGCAACATGGAGGAAAATTTGGACCAAAGACAATAGGGAACAATAATTGCGATTGAAACTAAATCAAAAAACCATCCAAAGGGGCTTGTGAGGAAGGAAACCAAAACAATCACCGGAAAACAATCTTTTAGTCTCGCCATGGAAACACTTTGAGATTTCGCTGCCAATACCTCTTTAAAAAGGTAGAGCAAACCGAAACATGGAGCCAACCAGGAGAGTTTGTATAATAATATGCGACTTTCCGCGCTCCAAGCCAAAGATCTCAAAGCCGAAAACGGCGTAACCCCTATCCAACTTGAAGTATTGACCGCTATTCCAGAAGGGTCTCCTTTAGTTGCAGAATAAAGCCAATTCGAAATTAAACTGCTATCAAAAACCAACAACAGTAAAATCAAAAAGGCTTGAAACAAAACTGTATAGAACAGTGTCGATAAAAAAACTTTTCTAATCCAGAAAAACAGAAATATTAAAAAAACGAGCAAGAAAAGATGAGGTTTCAGGCTCAATAACACCATACCTAAGCCACCTAGCATTGGCTTATGAGCTTTCAAGCCATACCAAACCAAGACAACTCCTAAGAACAGAAAACATCCGATCTGGCCCAGCTCCAAGCAAGCCCAAAGAGGTGGAAATGAAAGTAACGCAAGAAGTAGTGTGAAATTACTCAGTAACCGAGTGTTTGGGGGGTAAAGCTTAAAAATCAAAAGATAGGAGGCACAAACAAAGCTCAAAAGCGAGGCTGTAAACCAAGAGAACACAGCTAGTTTCCAAGGCAAACACAAAATTGGACCTAATAGTATCAGTAGCCAAGGGGGGTTCCACATCATAAGTGGTTCAAGTTGATTCCTAAGCGACCGCTGCACCGAGAGGATTTGCTCACCATCGTAGGGATTAGCCCCAGATAATGTAACTACAAAAGCAGACCAATACTCAATAAAGTCTCCTGAAGCATATCTACCATTACCAGAGAAAGTATTGAAAAGACCAAAGGCACAAAATAAGAGTTGATAAGCTATCAATCCTAAAAATAAGGAATTAATAATGCCGCTAAAGCTAAATAAGTGTTTTGTCACAACTTACTCCTAGCTCCAGTTAATGCCATGGTTCAGAGGATTAATTGATTGAAATCTAAGGCTCAAATTGTGGGTCTACCTCGCCAACCAACAGGTAGGGAGTAGTCTCAGCTAAATCCGCCATTTCTGCTTGAATTTGTTCGTGAATAGTCCGTCCAGCGGGATCACATAGTAACCTGCCCTTACGATCTATGGAATTAGGGTAAATTTGTCTTTTGGGAGTACTGTTGTCAAATACCGGATCCAAAGAACCATATCCAAATGGATAAATCTCCCCTTCGTCCCAACTAGAGCACATAGAATCCAAAGTTCCGGTAATATCAGCAGGGTTTCCAACAGCATCCGAACAAGGATACCTCATGGGCAACCATTTCCCATTTGTGTAGCGAGTAGCAGAGTATAAATGATTTGGAAGAACCCAAGGCTTAGACGAGGAACGATTCGGATAAGTTTGGAATAAGTACGGTGAATGATTATTTCTGTACGCGGTAGAATAATCAGAAACACTAGGACTAGTGGTGGAACCACCTGTGAAGTCAATTAAAGAGCGTCTAACATGGTAATACCACGAATCTACACTAGATTGAGCCCAGTTATGCTGATGTATGTGCTCAGATTTCCTGGCGTTTTTGACTGTCTGGCATTTTCCATCTCCCCCACCCTTAACTAAAGTGTGTGGGGCAACACTATCCCCGAACAAGAATATATTCATACTAATGCCACTTGGCGCGTATTCTAGTCTAGCCTTTTCAACAACATCCTCTAGAGCTAAAAGATTATGTTCCCAGTTCGTTCCACTACAACGTTTTCCGTCGGGCAGTCCGCTTCCAATTAGTCCTGTTCCCGGTTCAGGCCAAGGGTAGAGAAACGAATTTGTCCTCTCACCCATACAGGGAGATAAATCATCGACTGAGCCTCCCCAAGCACATTCTGGAAGCGATACCACCGTCTCTGGGCAAGTTGACAATCCATCGGTGAACAAGATTAAAGATTTTTGTGCCTGATGAGTTCCCGGAGTCGATTTGAAAATTTGAAAGCCTCTTTTAACAAAACTAACGAGATCTGTTTGGGTATATGGTTGCTGAACTGTTAGTGTGGAACTTTCCGCATGAATGTTTCTATAAGCTTGTCCGCTGAAATTCCTTGGGAAGAGCATTTTATCCAAGTGGGGATTGGCTGGAGAAGTTCCGGTCCGATTAAGAACATCTGTGGCGTCTATCATCGCTGTAAATTCGGGATGATCCGTTTTTAAAAGACC
>CALKYB010000355.1 GCA_938003565.1 uncultured bacterium | reverse complement strand
TGGTTCCGGCAAGGTAATAATTGACGGTGAATCTATTGCTGAAGAGTTGATTGTACCAGACAGAGAGTCTCAAGAGATTGAGAAACGCTCCAATGAAAAGCTCATGCTTTCAAGATGGACTAGGGAAGACGTTGATCGCCTCGGGTTTATCAATACTGACTACTTCGAGATGGAGTGGAGTGAAGCAATCGCCGAGTCTTCGAAGTACAATCTTGCTGACATTCTTGAAGAGAAACAGGTAGCCAATGCCCATAAATTTGACCTCCTCAAGGATTAGACCGTCATAAGACAACATTTTCTCGAATGAATTTGTCACAGCCAATCAAGCTCATGGTTAAGTTGGGGATATCATCAAAAGAAAACTTGGAACATAAAGTTTAGTGATCATAAGTAAACGGAACGTCCTTGACGTAGGGTTTTTTGTCCGCAAACCACTTATAAAGCGCAGGGACAACTAGCAGGGTCAGAATAGTTGATGTCACAAGTCCACCTACCACCACGGTAGCAAGTGGGCGCTGAACTTCACTTCCTGCTCCAGATGAAAATAGTAAGGGTATCAACCCAAGTGCGGTTGTAATGGCAGTCATTAACACTGGTCGAAGTCTAAGACAGGCTCCCTTTATAGAAGCTTCAGCAACAGAAAGTCCTTCATCAGTAAGTTGGTTGAAATACGTAACCAAAACCATCCCATTTTCAAGAGCAATACCAAAAAGTGCTATGAAACCAACAGAGGATGGTACAGATAGATTTTGTCCTGTTAACCAAAGAGCTACAATCCCTCCCACTAATGCGAGGGGAATGTTTAAAATAATTAAAAAAGCGTTTCTAAAAGACTTAAAATTGGCATACAGCATAAAAAGGATTAATAATAAGGTAATAGGAACGACTACTTGCAAACGCTTATTTGCTTCCTGCTGAAGCCTGAACTGCCCACCCCAGGTAACAAGATAACCTGTGGGTAATTGAACTTGTTCGCTAATCGCTCTTTGTGCTTCTTCAACGAAGGAACCAATATCACGTCCAACTACGTTACACTGTATGGTAATGAATCTTTGATTGTTTTCACGGGTTATTTGGCGTGGTCCAACAATCTCTTCAATCTCAGCAACCTCAGACAAGGGAATCTTAAATCCGTTTTGATTTGAAATAAGTATCTGTCCAATATCAGACTTACTCTTTCTATACTCTTCAGCCAATCGAACCCAAATATCGAAACGTTTTACACCTTCGAAGATATGTCCTGCTGTATTACCACCAACTGAACTACGAATTATATCTTGGACATCAGCAACATTGAGGCCATAACGAGCAATAGCTTCTCGGTTCACTTTAATCAGTAATTGTGGTGTTCCACTCACTTGATCAACTTCTATATCTCTAGCTCCGCTAACATCACGAACTACACTTGCAATTGAATTTGCGTGCTCTTTGAGCAGGTCTATATCTTCACCAAAAAGCTTGATTGCAAGTTCTGCTTTTACTCCTTCTAGGAGTTCATCTATGCTCATCGCGATAGGTTGGGTTAGGTTAAAGGTAATACCTGGAAAATCGCCTAACTTTTCTCTAATTGCATCTTCTACCTTTTTTTGTGAATGGCTACTTTTCCATTCTTCTTCTGGTTTTAATAGTACATACATTTCCGCACTATTAATTGGATCGGCATGAGCACCTACTTCTCCTCGCCCGATTCGACTTACGACACTTGTGACTTCGGGAATACTCATCAATCGTTTCTCTGCTAGTAGCGTTGTTCTAGTGCTCTCTTTCAGAGAAATAGACGGTGACATAGTGAGGCGAGTCACTATAGTGCCTTCCTGAAGGGTTGGAGTAAATTCAGAACCTAGAAAGGGGAAAGTGATAGCACCGGCCAAAAGAAGAATTAAGGATAAGGCAATAGCAAAAATTCTATTACTAACAAAATAGCGAACTATTTTCTCATAAGGTTTTTGAATAATTTTCAAAAGAAACAATTCAGACTTAGATTCTTCCGGAGATTTCATTAACAATTGAGATAAGACGGGGGCAACGAAGATTGCAAATAGCAAGGATCCAAGCATTGCGAGAGCCACAGTATAAGCTAGTGGTCGAAAAGTTTTTCCTTCTACTCCTTGAAGAGTAAAAAGTGGAAGAAAAACTACAACTATAATAAGTATAGCAAACACGATTGGACGACCTACCTCACAACAAGCCTTAGATATGGTTTGCAACTTTGACTTCGGAGCTCTATTTTCTTTGAGCATCCTATCAATGTTCTCAACAACTACTATTGTTCCATCAACCATCATGCCAATGGCAATAGCCAGTCCTCCAAAAGACATCAGATTGGCAGAAATATCGAAATAGGCCATTCCAAGCATGGCAAAAAGCACAGAAAATGGAATTGAGAGAGCTACAACAATACTAGGGCGAAAAGCACCCATGAATACAAAGAGAACGATTATGACCAGGAAGATGCCCTGCAAAAGAGCATTAGTAACCGTTTCCACACAGGCATCAATCAATGTCTTCTGTTCATAATAAGGAACTATTTTTACTCCATCTGGCAAGGTACTATTTATTTCTTTGACTTTGGTCTCTACTTCCCCAATCACAGTTGACGAGTTGGTTCCAATAAGTTTAACAACCATTCCAGCAACGACTTCACCAAGGCCATTTCGTGTTTGCACTCCTCGACGAATCGCACCTCCAATTTCTATGTCTGCAACCTGTTTTAGATATACCGGTGTACCATCTACTGTTTTGATAACAATTTTCTTAATGTCTTCCGTTCCAGTAGCTAAACCTACGGAACGAACGACAAACTCTTCCGAGTTCTTTTCGATAAACGATGCTCCTACATTAATATTATTCGCCTTAATAGTTTCAATTAACTCAGACAAAGTAATATTGTATCGAAGAAGTAATTCAGGATGAACAATGACATGAAACTGTTTTTCATAACCGCCGATACCAAGAACTTCTGTTACTCCAGGAACCGTCTGGAGATTTCTCTTAACTACCCAATCTTGAATAGTACGTAGTTCTTCTAGGCTATGCTTACCTTCTTCATCTTCTAGGTAGTAGAAAAGAACTAATCCCATACCCGTGGCAACTGGCCCGAGTTCAGGTTCACCAAAGCCCTCTGGGATCTGTTCTCTGGCCTCTTGCAAACGTTCGTTTACTAACTGTCTTGCAAAGTAAATACTGATCGAGTCTTGAAAATAGACATTTACGACAGATAATCCGAAATTGGACACTGAGCGAATGTTTTCA
>CALKYB010000354.1 GCA_938003565.1 uncultured bacterium | reverse complement strand
ACTCGAGGAATTGAAAGAACCTCATCGTTATCATTGAGCAGTCCTACCATCATTGCATTTAGCAGCTGGAGGGCATTATTTCTAAAAAACGGCGAGTCAGATTTAGAAGCTGGATTATCCGTCGCCATAATCATTGTGTTTGCGATCAGCTTGGCGTCGGTATCATCTTCTACCTTAGAAACTATATTCCAACTTAAACTCCGAACCATGTCTAGCGGGTTGAAGAGCATTATGTTCTTCTCAGGATTCAGCTCTGCAGTCATCCCGGCGAGCTTCTCCCACATCTCCGGTTTAGAGTCGACTACTACAGTGGATCGTTTTTTACTGACACAATCGTTGTACAGAATAGGAAGAATCGCTTTGGTTGTTTTACCACTACCAGTTTTTGCAATAAACAGAACGTGTCGGTTTCTCTCCCCGCCTGGGATATAAAACTTCCCGTCCTTAACAGGGAGCTTTTCAGCACCAATAAGATCCTTAACCACAAGAACTGTGTCGTCATCATCACAAGGCTCTAGCCAAATCTTTGCGTTCTCTCGGGATGCCATATCCCCCGAGCCAAGTTCATTGGAATTAGAACGATTAGGACGAACCCGACCAACACCTGTGCCAAACTGAAAACTTGGAGCAATTGCACCTAGCACCAAAGTAATGCCGATAGTGCCTAACGAGAAGATGACAAAATTCTTTAAAATTAGGTAAACGGTAAAAGTACCCAACAGACCATTCACGGTGGCCAAAATAGCGGCAGCTAAAACAGCGAGGATTACCTGCAAACGTATTTTCTGAAAAAACTCCATCAAACCCTAAAAATAAACTGATTCCTCGGTCCTAAATTCAACGACAAAATCTGGTGAAAAATTAAGCTAAATATGAGAAATCATGGACTTATTAAGGTTATCAGAGAATTAACGAAAAACGCTACATTTACTCTATCATATATAAGCATAGGCTCTTTTCAGTGCTAAATTGGTGCATGTTTTGTGGTTGCCTAAGTTATTAAAATTGCTCAATTTAATTATATTTCCACCCAGAGAAGCTTTTTAAGCGATTTGAAGTCACATAATAGCAATAATTCCAATAACAAGGGTGTCTGAGGACATTTGCTGGGGTTTTTCTCACCGAAGAGTTTAGACATTGATGGTCGAGTCAAAGTTAGTTAATAGCAATTATTTTAATTTTTTGAGGTTTTTTCAATGGCATTTCCAGTTCAACCCGAGCCAAGCCTAGCTCAAGATATTCAATATGGTGAACTTAGCTTTGCTGGATCGAGAGACGATTTTAGACAGCGCTACGCCACAGAAGTAAAAGAGCTAGCACTCGTCGAAAAATTTTGTAACGACATGAAAAATGTTGAGTCATTTGCTGAAATAGAAGACGCAGCTGATATCTTTGCAGACGCCGTAGGCCTTACACCAACGAGCAAAGACTTACTTTTCAGTCAACTAGGCAGCCTAGCAGACGATCCTCAATCTGAGAGTTAATCGTGATTTTAGGCAAACCAATAGATGCGTAATAATCAAAAACTATACCGTTCCGAATCGGATCAAATTGTGTCTCAGGACTCCAGTGAATTCTTGGAATCTGAGCGACTGGAATCTGGTGATTCGTCGTCGGGACTTTTTTCCAGACTAAAGTCCTCACTCCGAAGAAGACTTGGCGGTTTCGATATTAACGGTGATGGAAATATAGATATTCAAGAGCACGATGCCAAGCGTCTCGCCGCAAGTCATGGGTTCAGTGTAGACAAGAGTTTGTCCTTTTCTACTAGTCCAGATCTTCCTGCTCGAGGAACAGTAGACCTTCACGAAATAGAAAGTCTTGCCCGGGAGCACGGCTGGAATCGCACAAGCAGTATTCAAACACCCCCTGCTCAGTCCTCCTTCGATGGTTTGCAAGCAAGAGCGCCTAAAGCTCCAGCTCAGCCTGGTTTGGATGATTACTGGAACAATAATATGGGCGGCAGCACTCTTCCAAAAACTTCTATTGGAAATATGTCTATTGATGAAGATGCAAATTTTCTAAAGAAGAATATAAGACAACAACCAAATTCAAAAATTTTCGATACAAGCTTTGCCTTTGAAGTTAGCTCTCACCAGTATTCCAAGAATTCATTGAGCGCAGATAGCCCCACTAGCAAAAGCACTGATAAGCAAGGTAAGACAAAAGGGGCTGAAGACCACTTTAGTAAAAGCAAACCCAGTAAAGCTCAGAGTAAGTTTGATCAGTTTATTGAAAAGATAATTAAAGCCATACTAGGCGCAATCCTTAGCTTCCTCGGTTTCAGACCAAGTAGAAACGATATGCGCTCAAAAAAACTTCAAAAATACCGCAAAAATTATCGAAAATAGTTGCTCGGCCTACGCCGGTAACAACTTTACTTCTGTAGCGAGATCAAGCGGATACTTCTCAAGACAAGCCTTGAGATCTCCAAGAGTTAATTGACCAATCTTTTGAACTTCATCCTCGAGAGCTGAATATCGCTGTCTGTAACTCCATTCAGAACCAACCGCCATTAGTCTTCGCATAGAAGTTTCTCCCTGCAAAACTAGCCGAGAAGCAATCTTTGTTCGCGCCCTCTCAAAGGCATCTTCTTCTAATGAGTCAGCCGCTCCTCTAATGATCTTACCAAGCCGCGCTGACACATCATCAATCCTACTAGGATCAGTGCTACTATAAGCATAAATCAATCCAGCTTGGTCCATCTGGTCCGAGTCCATCACAGCCACCTCAGCCAAACCCCTATCAACTATCTCCCAGTAAGCCTGGGAACCAGAAGAGTCTCCCAACATGCAAGTGAGCACTTGTGCCGCATATCGATCATCATCTGCAGCAGTCGGTCCAGGAGCTACTAAGCAAACATGTGCGCCTTGGAGACCTTTTTTAGTTATAGTTTTGGATCGCTTCTCTGGATTAAACTTAGGATAGGCTCTCTCACTCCGATAGTCTTTCCAAGCGCCGCATCTCTTATCAACTTCGGCAACGGTCTTCTCCCAGTCAATCTTACCAGTACAAACAAAAATCATATTTGACGGAGCATAGCGCTTTTCAAAGTATCCTAGCATTTGATCACGACTTAGCGCCGAAATAGATTCACTAGAACCGAGCACGGTATTTCCTGCGGTATGGCCTGTAAAGAACTCTGCCATTGCCGACTCAAACAAAACATGAGTAGGTCTATCCTTATACAAAGCAATCTCTTCTAGGATGACATTTTTCTCTGTATCAAACTCTTTTTGATCCAACGAAGGCCTAAGCATGTCACAAAGCAAATCTAGACCGCTATCAAAATACTCAGGCAAAACACCCATGTAGTAAACTGTATTCTCTTCACTGGTCCAAGCATTAGCCTGGGCTCCGATGGCTCCCAACTCAAAGGTAATATCCATCGCGCTTCGCTTCTCAGTCCCTTTAAACATCATATGTTCAAGAAAATGAGAAACACCGGCTAGCTCAGGGCTTTCGTCTCGAGCTCCAGTTCGAACAAAGAAACCCATCGCGGCGCTAAAGGCAGTCTCTCGCTCTTCACCAATTAAGGTTAGACCATTATCAAGTTTATGTTGGTGAAATTTCAATTAGACCTCTTAGATATTAAAAACCAAACTATACTAAACTGTATTCTAAACTATGCATGCAACTCCAACGCCTCTGGCCCAATGGTAAGTAGGGACACAGGCTCGGCTGGAAATTTTTTAGAATGCTCCACTATAGCTTCGGAGGTGACCTTATCTATTGAGTTCTTGATCTCGTCTAAGGATTTAACACGACCTAGACTCCACCAATTGTGTGCAATAGAAGAGGCACGAGCTGAGCTAATTTCACTTTGCATCACCAACCTGGATTTCAAATCAGCTTTCGCTCGCCCCAACTCATCCTCGCTAACTCCTTTTTGCAAACCAGAGAGCTCCCCATACATTACATCCAAACACTCGCGAGCATTCTGGGGAGTAGTTCCTGCATAAGAAATCACAGCAGCGCGTCCTAGTGAGCCGCTATGAGAAGAGGACACTCGATATACTAAACCACGCTTTTCTCTGACTTCAATAAAAAGCCGTCCCGACATACCACCCGAGAGAACTCCATTAGCAACTTTCGCCGTGTAATAATTCTCATGGGAATAATCCACACTGGGATAAGCCAACGCAAGCTGCATCTGATTGGACTCTTTCTGCACATGCTTGCTTTGATAACTCTTAGCGACATTCCCTGGCTTTAGACGCGGAGTTTCACCACTCCATGCTCCGAACGAAGTCTCAACTTGTTCCTTAAGCTTGTCCCAATCAAACTTTCCGGCAACTCCAATTACAACTCCACTCGGAGTAAAAAGCTTTCTATGAAGTGAAGCCAAATCATCCAATGTACAATTCTCAACCCCCGCTAAAGTCCCCATCGATGGATTTCCAAAAGGAGCAGGATAGAATAACCCGCTTAGCTCTACCATCGCCTTACTAGATGGTTCATCTTCCAAGGAGCGAAGTTCTTGCAGAGCAAGCTGGCGCACTGGCTGAAGTTCCTCCTTCGGAAACCCCGGATGCAAAATCATCTCAGCAGTAAGAGACAAAGCTTGTGCAAGATTTTGGGGAAGCATTGCCGCCGAAAAAGAAATTGCTTCAACCCCCGAAGAACGACTTCTACTAACCCCCAAGGAGTCAAACGCTTCAGAGAGAGCTCTAGAGTCACGACTGGTTGTGCCTTTGCCTAGCATCTCAACCAGCAAGGAACAGCCGCCGAGTTGGGAGCTATCATCGTAGGCAGCACCACCAGGAATATAAATTGAAAAAGAAGCTGAGGAGGAATACTCCATGGGCTCCGCTACTAGGGTAAGCCCATTGTCTAATTGATGGCTAAGAAAACTCATAAAAATCCACTTAAATACAGTACACGATCGGCCTCTTTTTTAACAATATTTCAAGCTAGTATAACACTCGATTACAGCCCCTCAGGGGCTCCTGTTGGGGTGACCACAAGTAAGAGTTCACTAAATCTACAAAACCGGCCAGGTTTTGACTATAAAATGGAAGCTAGCAACATAGAGAAACATAGAAAAGTTTTGTATTAAATTAATGTTCCTCTACGCGAACGCTTACAAACATAGTTTATTGAGTCCGTATAGTGCTGGAAGAAATAGAATTTAACAAGCAGTCTTATTGATATAAAGTTAGGCCTTGTTTAGGACGGATCCAGCTAGAGCTAAGGCAATTGACTAGATAAAGGACATACCTTAGTGTCACAGAGCAGGGGGAGTTCAGATTGCTGCATATGCCTAGCTATATCATCGGAGATTATACATGAAGTACTCAAAACGTTTAGCCTCATTAGTCACGATTCTTGGTATTCTTCTTCCTTCTTTTACCGCTGCCGAGGATTACTCAGATCTTAACTGGAAGACTCACTATTATGAGTTCGACCTTAGTGAAGCCAAGGTAGACTATAGCTTCATGCTAAACGACTTTCGGGACGAGTTTATTGTGACCGGTAAGGATTTCTCAAATTTCGACAAACTTCTATTAATTTTTAAACCTTACACCTCAGTAGAGGTAAAACTTGTCATTGCAAACCCGGCCTATCCACTGAGCGGAACTTGCGAAGTTGGTGGGAACGAATGCACCAGCAAAAGAGCTCGTCCTAGGCTTGCGGAGCTCAACTCTTTTCTCTCCACAGCAGATGAAACATCTTTAATAGTTGAATCTACTATTAATGGTTTGAGAGATGTATTCACAGAAACTGGCGAATTCTATTATCCAATTTATTTTGACGAGGTACTCTCTGACGATTCTCAGGAGAACTACTTTGATATTTACGAATGGTTCTTAGCGAACAACGAACCTGAGATGTATGAGCTATCTTTGGATCCAAGCGCGATTAATGAAATTTTCCCTGACGGTTTCTTTTTTCAAGCGACTGAAACGAGAGGTGGTGTTATTGCAGTTGATCTCTTCGGAAGCAGTTTTCAAGACGATAATCCCGGTTCAATTTCAAACTTTTCTTTGGGATTTGGCTCGCCAGAATCGGCGACTCCACTTGAAGGTTTATCTTTTTATGACCTTCATAGCTATGGACCGGTAAATGATCCCTATGTTCGAGTTAGCAATATAGGAGCCGCCTCTTACTTGGGAACAGCTGAAGACTTTCCTTGCCCAGACCCTGATGGTGACGGCTGGGGTTGGATTGAGACTATTGGCGAGAGTTGTCTAGCTGAAGATAGCTCTCAAGTAGAGCTTAGTACAGAATGCATCGACTCTGATGGTGACGGCTGGGGCTGGATCGCAGCGACACAAAGTAGTTGCATACCAGAGTAGGTACAAACCTTAGCTTTCTCCTTAGCCAACTAACCCTATGCCTGAAGAAAGTTTTAAATGCTTTAAATGCAAAAATTCCCTAGAGAGTTTCCTTGGCTCTCCAATTGGGCGCGGTTCCGTTTGCGAGAAATGTTTAAGCGACGTCAAATGCTGCTTTAACTGCCAGCACTATGACCAAGATAGCTACAATAGCTGTAAAGAAAGTCAGGCAGAGAGAGTAGTTGACAAGGATCGCTCAAATTTTTGTGATTGGTTTAAACCAGGTAATTTTGACACTCAAGCAGAGAACGATAGTAAAGAGGATGCTCTGAGAGCTTTGGAAAATTTATTCAAAACATAGACTTAAGGCCTTAAAGGATTGAGCTAATCCTGACAAACTTCACAAAAAAATGTTCCCCTACCCGCTTGCGTATTTCTGATAATCGGCTCACGGCAATCCTTGCAAGGCTCCCCAGCCCGCCCATAAACTGATAGATAAGTCTGAAAGTTCCCGACCTCACCAGTGGTCTGCTGAAAATCTGAGAATGTGGTGCCACAGTTATTGATAGCCTTTTTAAGAATAAACTTTGTATTCTTGACTAGAGAGCGAAGTTCATCCTCAGTAAGGCTATTCATCTGCCGCTCGGGATGAACCCCTGAGAGAAAAAGTATTTCGCAGACATAGATATTTCCTAATCCTACTATACGATCCTGACGAAGTAGAAAATTCTTAATCGGTTGAGCTGACTTGGCAGCCATTGTAGAAAAGGCTTTGTAATTAAACTCCGACTCTAAAGGCTCAAGGCCAACCCCGACTACATCTTTGGTATCTTTAACAAAATCGATCGTTCCAAAACGCCGTACATCAGAAAAAAATAGCTGCCCTTTTTCGGTCGTAAAAATTACCCGGCAATGTTTTGCACCTAAAACTTCACTTTTTACAAGGGCACTCTTTGTTGCATTCTCTGGCACTACATTTGACCCATGCCAAATCAAGC
>CALKYB010000353.1 GCA_938003565.1 uncultured bacterium | reverse complement strand
TTTTCAAAATTAAGGTTTTCAATATTATTCTCTAACGGTCACAGCTCTATTCTGGCTCGATGCAGTAAAAAATACAACAAGGCCATTGGTGTGTTCCTAAAGCTTGGTAAATTTGCTTTATTTGGTATTTTCTAGCCAAGTCCTGAGGACTTGTAGCATACTGGAGGGGCATTATATCTCTCTAATTGCAGTGCTAACGCACTGCTATACCCATCTGATTGAAGGGTCGTCTATGCCGAAATTTATGCTGGAAGGGGATATTTTGGCCAAACACTGTCCTTTCAAGTTTTAGTTTCAGTGTGGCCGAGCGTGAACTAGGCAAGAAAGAAGTCTGCCCAGCCCAAGATTGCTTGAAAGGGTAGCCTAAGAAAAAGCTTTTTCAAGCGGCCTTGGGGTTGGGGCGAAACGGGCAATGTTTGGATTCTTGCCGAAGCTATTAGGTTCGCAGAAAAGGTTTAAGGACTAGTGCTTCTTGCCAAGATCGTCTAGGGAAAAATCATTTTTCCGCCGCTCGTCGTTTGCCCGAACAGCTTCTTTTAAACCTGACCCGGCTCGAAACACAGCTACATTTTGTGATTCGATCTCCATAGGCTCCCCGGTTTGGGGGTTGCGAGCCATAGTAGCTTTTCTTCTTTTTCTTTCGAAAGTACCGAAGCCTGACACAGTTATTTTCTCACCTGCGGCTACTTCAAGGGTGATTGTGTCCAAAAATTTACGAATTATAAGATCGCAAGTTTTGGCACTAGTTTGTGTTTGTTCGGCAACAATCGCTATTAGTTGGGCGCGTGTCATGCCTTTCTTCCCTTTATCACTGGTTAGTCCACTGGAGGTTAAGCTAACTTCTCCTACAGGCACTGGCAAGGGTGATTTTTAGTTAGAATAAACATTTTTAAGATCCGCACCGCAACTACATCCGACTTGAAGTTTAGGAGCGACGTAGCGCTTTTAAGCATCCGTAAAATTACCTAGATCTACGAATCTTCCGAAAGATCTAAAATTTGTAAATTTTCAAGATAGTCTTTGGCAGAGTATTTTTCGAGGTTGCGGAGATCTGAAATAGTTTTTTTCATTCTCATGCATTGTTCTTCAATCGAAACCAAGACTTCATTGTACTCTGGACTTGATGATTCTAAAGAGGGGAGCAACTTTAGGTTTAAAAGCACCGAAGTTAGAGGCTGACCTAGTTCATGTGCAGTCCCTCCCGCTATGGTCATTGTTAAAACTTGTTTTTCTTTTTCTTGTAGCAAACCTCGGGTTCTACTCAGCTCTTCAGTAAGAGATTTAATTCTTAGCATAACTTCAATTCGCGCCTTAAGCTCTTCTAACTCAAAAGGTTTGGTAATATAATCGTCGGCTCCATGCCGCAATCCGCTAACCTTGTCAGCCGTACTGTCTAGGGCAGTAAGTAGTATTACTGGGATAAAAGTGTCGCTGAGGTTCTCTTTGATGTAGCGACAAACTTCGTTGCCGGGTAGTCCCGGCATTTTAATATCTGAAATAACAAGATCCGGTTTGTCTTTAGAAATTGCGTCTAATAGGTCTTGTCCATTCTGAAAGATTTGCACGGTCCAGTTTTGATTTTCAAGACTTTTCTCAAGAAGTTCACGGATTGTCGGGGAATCGTCAGCTATGTAAATTTTTTTAAGAGTAGTATTTTTTATATTCATTTCTTTACTCTAGGTTTAGGGGGTTAAGCAGGGCCGTAAAAGAAACCATAGACTTAACCAATCCATTACACTATATTTCTCGAATTAATTCATAGGGTATCATCATTATTTTATAGTAGCTTATGTACCTAAATTATTTAAATTCACACTTAAAATTTACTCAATTGATCTGTTTTTCCATTTGTTCAGCCTTGGCACTTTCATCGTGCGGAGGGGGAGGTGGTGGAGATGGGGAGTCTAGAACTACCTCTGGATCTGGTGGGAGAAGTGCCGAGACTGCCCTTCGAGTCCTGCACGGGTCTATTGATACACCACCGGTTATAGTCAGTATTGATCGGTCAGAGTTTCAAACTGTGGATTATAATTCTGAGACTGACTACCGCGGAGTTTCGCCTGGGGCCCATACTATTTCTGTGGCGTATAAAAATGAGCCTGATCGAGTTGTCTCACAGTTTTCTACAACTTTTTCGGAAGATACAGAGTATAGTCTCTTCCTAACGGGGCAGGCTAGAAATGGAGGTTTGCGAACTAATATCTTTGAAGAAGTTCCAGCTCTTCCGGATGTGGGAACTGCTCGAGCTCAAATTTATAATTCTTTTGATAGCTCAAGTGGATTGAGTTTAGATTTTGCTGGGAGTCGTTCCGAGGGGGTTGGATCGGGTCAAAAGAGTGAATTTTTTAATATTCCAGTTGGGCCTGGACAGCTACTGGTTCGTTCAGGTGGCACTGTTGTTAAAAGCATATCCTATGATGTGCCTGATCAGGGTGAGGTCACGGTAATGGTTTCTGGATCAAATGATTTAGGAATAGTGTTCGCTCAGGTTTATCGGGACTTTGACTAGGTCTAAGGGCAGGGTTTTCTTTTGGTCTTAATTTAGTGAGTTACTTTTCATCTTGTTATGTTTAAGAGGAAGAGACTGTGAAGATTAAGTATAAAAATAAAAGAGCCGACTTATCGGATTTGCTGGCAAGTGGGTTTGCCGAGTGAAAAAAAAATAGGTCCAAGCCGTTTGTTGTTTATTTGTTTCTAGGTTTAATAGGTTTGGCTCTTTTTTTTAGCTTCTTGTGGCGTGCTGGCGGGGTAAGCTTTGGGGAGTTATTGCCTGTTGCCTTTTTTTCATTTTTTGTATCGGTTACTCTCGGTTATTTCGCCTGCTCTTTAATGCCTCTACTCCAGTTATATTTTTTTCAAAATTGTAAGTTTACTAGAAAGTTTAGGAGTTTTGTATTCGGAAGGGGTTTGTTTCAGAGCCTTTGGGTGTTTTTTCTTTTGCTCGCTCCAATTCTCGTGCTGTGGTTCGTAGTCGACAAATACTTTCCTAACTTGGGTTTCTTGTTTTGTTTATTATTTCTCTTGCCTTCAGTTTTATCTTATGTGTTTTGGAGTCCGGAAGAGCTTGAGCTTGAGCTCAAAGCTAGCGCTCTTGAAATTAAATTTTGTAACTCTTGTAATGAATTTGAGGCTATAGATTTACTAAACCTTGATCTTAGCAGTTTACTGAAGCACCAAAAAAATTCTGATAATATTTGTTTGCACTTTTCCTTGCCAAAGACACTTCTGGTCGTCCCGTTGAGAGCTTTTGACTCGAAGAATGAATTTGATTCATTTTACGAAAATGTTTCCGCAGAGACTAAAGAGAGTATTCTTCCAAATTTTCAGCCAAATCCTTGATACCTCCTCGTTGGGAAAATCTTGAGGCAGGCTGACTTATTTTTTCTGAGGGTTTGCTGCTTTGGCAATTGGAATACATATTCCATAGAGAAGAATTAGCGGTCCTGCTAGTAGAAGCTGAGTTGCAACATCGGGGGGTGTGAGCATCGCAGCTAAAATGAAAATAAAGACTATAGCGTATCTTGCGTTTGTTTTTAACCAATCGGCGGTGAGTAGGTTTAGTCTTGCTAGAAACCAAGTGATCACCGGTAGTTCGAAAACCAAACCAAAGACCATCATTAATTTTACGGAGAAGGTGAGATACTCACCTATTCGAATAGTTGGCTGGACCCCAATTGATTCGAATTCACCCATGAAGAACTTGAAGGCAAAGGGGAAAATTAAGAAATAGCAAAACAGAATCCCCACAGTGAAACATAGGGTAGTGAGAGTTATGAAAGGAATTGTTAAACGCTGCTCACTTTCTTTTAGTCCTGGAGAAATAAAGGACCAAACTTGAGAAAAGGTAAAGGGACTAGCAAGTACGAAACCCGCCGCGATTGCCACTTTTAATTTTACGATAAAACCCTCGGCAGGACTTAGCCCAACGAGATTTCCTTCACCGATAACAGCTTTTAGTGGAGCTGTTAGTAGTTGGAAAATGTGGCTCGAAAAAAAGAAACAAATTAGCGACATTATGCCAATTCCAGCTAAGGCCTTGGCGATACAAACTCTCAGTTCGCTAAGGTGCTCTAGGAAGGACATGGTTGCGTTGCCTTCAGTCACTCTTTGTCTTCTCCTTTGCTTGACTGCTCTTCGCTCAAAACTTGCCCTTTGGGTTTAGGTTCCGCCGAGTTTGAAGATTCTTCACAAGTATTAGTGGTGTTTGTTAGACTAGTAGAGACTAAGAGTTTGTCCTCTGAGGGAGCCCGACGCTCCCCTCGAGTGGTGTCACTTAAATCAAAATCGTCTCTTATCCCATCGAGGGCCGAGCGAAAGTTTCCAACCATTCTTCCTAGTTGTCTTGCAGTTTCAGGGAGCTTTTCAGGGCCTAAAACTAGTAGGGCAATTGTTAATATTAACAATATTTCAGTTATGCCGAGTCCAAACATAGTAGGTTACAGTTATCGAGATAATAAAATTCAAGTGGGTCCAAACGAACCCTCATAGGCTTAGTAAAGAATAGGTAGTAGCGTTTTTTCCCCTATCTGTGAGTTTGGCATCTAGCGCTTTTCTACCTTCTAATTTCTCTAATTCCAAAATGAAGCAGAGTTCAACCAGGTCAGCTTCTAGGTTCGATAGTAAATCGATGGCAGCAGATGCTGTGCCGCCAGTTGCTAGGAGATCATCGACAACAATTACTCTCTCTCCTTTCTCGAGAGCATCAGAGTGAATTTCAAAAGTGTCTTTTGAATATTCAGTTTCAAAGCTGACCGTTTCAGTTTTTGCGGGGAGTTTTCCAGGTTTTCTAATCGGAGCAAACCCAACGCCCAATGCCTTAGCCAGAGGAGCTCCAAAAATGAAGCCACGAGACTCTAACCCTACAACCTTATCTATTTCTTGGTTTTTATACTTATCAATCAAATAGTCAAAAATGTGTGCTAGCAAAGGACCGTTGCTTAGTACAGGAGTAATGTCGTAGTAGAGGATGCCCGGTTTTGGGAAATCGGGGACTCTTCTGAGAGTTTTATTTATTGTGGACTGGAGTTGGCTCATTCCGGTGGTTTGTGATTCCATTATTAAACCTCTCTACGTTTAGTCTCAGAGTTTTATCAGAATAATGAGAGTTTAACGATAGCAATGTCGCCTGAGCTTTAAAACGAGATATTTTGATAGGAAGTTTGTGGAGTCGGTTGAGCCAAATCTTTGACTTAACTAGATTTAACACTAAATATGTAGCGTAATTAAAGTTTGAAACTGAAAGACTGTATTTATCAAGTTTGGATGGGGGGAGTGTAGGGGATTCTTTTAAGAATTAAATTTCAAGTAGGGAAATTTCCTAGCAACTTGAACAATTTTTTTTAATTTGTGTAGGTCTAAACCTAGTCTACCTAATTTATTGTTTTTGCCTCGTGCTCAAGAACTAAAGGCTTGGGCCAAACCTGTCGACAGCTCACCCATAGAAAATCCAGTCCCAATAGGAGTAATATGTATAGTCCCACTATTCGACAGCTATTTTTTGGCATTTTGTTTCTTTTTATTTCACCTAGCTTGGTGTTCTCTGAAACCCCTGCGTTGACTGAGCCAGCGTTGGAATCTTTGCTGGCAGGAGAAACAGAGACTTTTGTTTGGTCCGCTAATGGAAACTCTGTCGATGAATGGTGGCTATATGTTGGTTCAGCCTTGGGAGCATATGATATTCACGACAGTGGATCTTTAGGCACTAGTCAAGCGACTACTGTAAGCAACCTTCCAGTAGATGGCAGCACTGTTTATGTAAGACTTTGGTATAGAGCGGCTGATAGTAGTTGGGAATACACGGACGAGTCCTTTGATTCTCGATTCTTAGTAGAGATTTTACCAATTACTCCAGCACCGGCTAGTACCTTAGCGGGTAGCTCTGAGACCTTTACTTGGTCGGACCAAGGTTACCCCGTGGACGAGTGGTGGCTTGATATTGGTTCTAGTCCTGGAAATAACGATGTATATGACAGTGGTTCTTTAGGGAGCGATTTGTCTGTTGACGTCACAGGTTTGCTCACCGAAGGAAACACCCTCTATGTTAGATTGTGGCATAGAATAGATGATATCTGGTGGTATACAGATTCAGTTTATACAGCTGCCACAATTGGTGATGCTCCCGAAATACTAGGTCCACCACCAGGTAGCATGCTCTCGAGTAGCGTTGAAACTTTTTCTTGGTCGGCGGGAGGAATGTCAATTGATGAATGGGCACTCGAGCTAGGAACGAGTTTTGGCGGAGCAGATGTTTATAATGTTTACTCTCTGGGAACAGATCTATCTGTCACCGTGTCGGAAATTCCGATAAATGGAGGTATGTTGTATGCTCGGCTTTGGTATCTTCCTAGTGGAGAAGATTGGAGGCATATCGATGTAAGCTATTTGTCAGCCCCTTCACCCACTATTACCAGTCACATAGTAAACTCGAGTTTGACAGCTAGCACAGAGACCTTCTCGTGGACGGCAAACGGCAGTTCGGTAGATAATTGGTGGCTTTATGTAGGTTCTAGTCTTGGAGCCTCCGATTTCTATGACAGTGGTGATTTAGGAGTGAATCTTACTACTACCGTAGTTAATTTGCCTACCGATGGTAGTGCTGTTTATGTCCGACTTTGGTTCCGCGTTAGTGGAGAGCAGTGGCAATCAGTAGATTATTCGTATTCCTCTGCAATACTTGTATCGTTATCTCCAACTAGCCCAGTCGCGGGTGCGACTTTAACTGGGAGTAGTG
The DNA here is from genome assembly GCA_938003565.1 of uncultured bacterium. GTDB lineage: Bacteria > Bdellovibrionota_C > UBA2361 > SZUA-149 > CALKYB01 > CALKYB01. The sequence continues at coordinate 159 of CALKYB010000353.1, read as the reverse complement.
AGGACTTTACTTGGTCCGCTGAAGACAGCGTTGTAGAAGAGTGGTGGATGCATGTAGGGACCAGAGTTGCTGGCACTGAGATTTGGAATAGTGGTTCCCTAGGTTCTAGTTTGTCGACTACTGTGAATGGTTTGCCAACAAATGGTAGTACCGTCTACG
>CALKYB010000352.1 GCA_938003565.1 uncultured bacterium | reverse complement strand
TCGACTCAAGCTCGGTAAATTGCGGGGACAGGGTCTAGTTTGAGATGAAGTAATGGGTGAGACCTCAGCTAAAGAAATTCTCAACTCTGTATTCGGTTTTTCGGAGTTTAGAAGTAATCAAGAAACAGTAGTTAACCATCTAATTGCTGGTGGGGACTCCCTCGTCTTAATGCCCACTGGTGGAGGTAAGTCTTTATGCTATCAGATTCCAGCGATGGTGCGTTCTGGGATGGGGATAGTTGTTTCACCTCTTATTTCCTTAATGCAGAATCAGGTCGAAGCTCTAGTTGAGAATGGTGTCAGAGCTGCATTTCTTAACTCTTCGTTGGATAGTGATGAAGCTTGGGTAGTAAAGCAAGCCATTAGGGACCAAGAGTTGGATCTTCTCTATGTCGCACCTGAGAGGTTAGTGACTGAGAGTTTTCTCGAGATGGTCCAACAAATCAAAGTATCCTTAATTGCGATTGACGAGGCCCATTGTGTTTCTCAATGGGGACATGATTTTCGAACTGAGTATTTAGAGCTTGGGCTGCTAAAAGAAAAATTTCCTGGAGTTCCTAGGGTTGCTCTAACGGCTACTGCGGATCCTCCCACTCAAAGAGAGATAGTCTCGAAGCTAGAACTTTCTGATGCTAAGACATTTTCAAGTAGTTTTGATAGACCGAATATATCCTACGAAATTGTTCTAAAGAATAGTCCAAAGAAGCAGATTAAAAGTTTTATCTTAAACAACTTCTCCGGTGAGTCTGGTATTGTTTACTGTTTGTCTCGAAAGAAAGTAGATGATTATGCTTCATGGCTAAAGTCTGAGGGAGTAAGAGCTCTGCCATACCATGCGGGTTTGAGCCCAGCTGAGCGAAAGCGGAATCAAACAACTTTTATCAACGAAGAGGGAGTGGTTATTGTTGCCACCATTGCCTTTGGAATGGGAATTGATAAGCCGGATGTTCGTTTTGTTGTGCATGCTGATTTGCCAAAAAGTGTAGAATCCTATTATCAGGAAACTGGACGTGCGGGCAGGGATGGATTGCCTGCCAAGGCGATGATGACCTATGGACTAAAAGATATTGCTTTGATGCGTAGTATGATCACGGGATCAGATTCCTCAGATAAGCGTAAGCAGGTTGAGCAGCATAAACTTAATTCCTTACTAGGTTTGTGTGAGACCACTGGGTGTAGGCGTAAAAGCCTTTTGAGTTATTTTGCTGAAGATTACCCAAATAATTGTGGAAATTGTGATAACTGCAATAGTCCCAGAGAATCTTGGGATGGAACTTTGGCTGCTAAGATGGCCCTTTCGGCAATCTATCGAACTGGTCAACGTTTTGGGACGGGTTACTTGAGCGATCTTCTTCGAGGAGTAGAGAGTCAAAGAGTTAAAAACTTTGGTCATGACAAATTGAAAGTATTTGGGGTTGGTGCTGATTTTTCAGCTCAACAATGGACTAGTATTTTTCGTCAACTTGTTGCGGGGGGCTACGTAGCAGTTGACGTAGATGGTTATGGAGGCATGTCGCTTACTACCAAGAGCTCAGAGATTTTAAAAGAAGATAAAACGATTGAGTTTGCCAAAGACTTGGTCACACCTCGTGGAAAAGAGAAGGGGCGAAAAAGTCGGAGCGGTCCAAAGCAGTCCAAGTCAATAATTGCAGCAAACCTTTCAGCTGCTGAAGAGGGTTTGTTTGACGATTTGAAGCAATGTCGTTTGTCCCTATCAAGAAAGATGAAGGTCCCTCCATATATTATTTTTCATGATAGTACTTTGCTCGAAATGGCTAAAGAGCAACCTCAGACTCATGCAGAACTCTCAAAGTTAGGTGGTGTGGGGGAAGTGAAGCTAGCGAAGTATGGCGACGATTTCCTGCAAGTCATTTTAGGCCAGGAGTCTAGTCTAGTTGCGAACGAATAACAGGTATTTAGTGCTTTTTGCTCTTTAATGTTTACCTTGTAGTCGCAGCTCTTAGGGCAGGAGTGATACCCCGCCCACTATAAACTTCGGCATTTATAAATAATCTTCACCCCGGGGTATAGCAGTGCGCTAGCACTGCCAGTAAATATATACTGAAACCCATTTATGACTACAAGACCGTAGGTCTTGGCTAGAAAATCATATTGTCCTGAGAAACCAGCGTTTTCTGTCTTTTCTTGCGAAGCTTCGCTTCACAGTATTCTTTGGCAGGATATATGTGTTGGCTACCTCGCTCACGCTCGGATATACTGAAACCTGAGTCTGAGAGGTCAATATTTAACCGAAATTTATAATGGTTTCAGTATATACTGCTTGGTAGACCTATTTTCAGGTACTTAGCTGTATCTTCTTGTGTTTTTTTGATGAGAACACTGAATTTGTGAAAGGTTTTTCTGAGTTTAGCCGACTAGTGTCTAGAAGTAATGTTGGCACTTAATTGGCTTATAACAGGTCTCAAACTCATGAAACGCTTAGTTTTTTCAGCAATTTTCTTTTGTTTTTTAACCCCGCAGATTTCGACTGTCCTAGCCGAATGTGTTGATCCAGATGGTGATGGCTATGGAATGAATGGGAATAGGCCATGCCGAACGAGAAGAGTTAGGTCTCCCAAGCCAGTGTCGGATGAATTGAGAGTAATTGAGAACTCTGTAGTTACCTCTTCAAATTCAGCGGATATTAGCATTAAATTTAATTACGCTGCAAAAGCAATGCTTAAGTTTGGAGAGTCTCCATCTCTGGGTAGATCGGGAGCCTATAGAGGGCTAGTTTACCTTGAAAACTTTCGGCAGACTTTGAGTGGATTGAAACCAAATACAACTTACTATTTTCAAGTTACAGCAACCAATCGGAATAGAAGTAAGAAATTGATTTCGGAAATATATGAATTTAAAACTAAGTTACCTTCTACCACAACGACAACAACCATACCTACCACCACCTCAACAACGCTAACGACTACAACAACCACATCTACTACCTCTACTACCTTGGCAGTTTCTTTGCCCAAGATTACCTCTCACTCAGAGAATCAGGTTCTTTTAGGGGCTAGCGAGTCTTTTAATTGGTCAGAAGCAGGAAGCTTTGATTTTTGGCTAACAGTTGGGTCTAGCAGGTTAGCAGGAGATT
>CALKYB010000351.1 GCA_938003565.1 uncultured bacterium | reverse complement strand
GATTTTTCTCATGATCAATTAATTACCCCAGAGCAACTCGATCGAATTCAAGAAATCGTTAACGAACAGGTTATGGCCAATAAGTTAGTAGACACCCAGCTATTACCTCTTGAGGAGGCCAAGAAGTTAGGGGCTATGGCTTTGTTTGGTGAAAAGTATGGCAAGGAAGTTCGAGTTGTTAAGATAGGAGACAGGTCCTTAGAGCTTTGTGGTGGTACTCATGCTAATCGCTCCGGTGATATTGGGCCATTTTCTATAATTTCAGAAAGTGGAGTTTCGGCTGGAGTTCGTCGAATTGAAGCGGTATCTGGAACTGAGGCAGTTAAGCGAACTTTGTTCAAAGACAGCAGTTTAAAAAGTATTTCTCAAATGCTGAGTGTCTCCCCAGAGAGAATTCCGGAGAGACTAGAGAAGCTTCTTCAAAAGAATAAAGAGCTTGAGGCTCAACTTTGCACTGTGAATCAGTCTTTGAACTTGTCCAAAGGTGGAGACCTTGTTGAGAGTGCTGAGGTTTTGAGTGATGGCACAAAGCTAATTGTTAGTAACTTAGATTCTGTTTCACCGAAGGAACTTAGAGAGTTGGCGGACGATTTGAGGAACAGACTAGGGTCGGGTTGCATTGCTTTAGCAAGTGTTTCGGATGGTAAAGCGATTTTTCTTACTGCTGTGACTAAGAATTTAACGGACAAGCATCATGCTGGAAAGCTAATTAAAGAAATGGCGGCAGTCGCAGGATCTAAAGGCGGCGGAAGGGAGGATTTGGCTCAAGCTGGTGGTGGAGATCCAGCTAAAGTTGATGAAGCGTTGGCAAAGTTCCGCGAGATTTTGTCATGAATGATTTTTTTAAGAATTTGCTAACCAACGACTTGGAACGTCAAGTTCCCTATCAAGTAGGAATTCTACTTCTCACCACAATTTTGCTGACCACTTTTATGACTCCAGTTGTCTCGGATAGTTATTGGTCAGTTTTGAGCCCAGGAAGTTTTGCGGTTGGAACAGAAGCTCCCAGGAGTATTCAAGCCCCCAGAGAGTACCAATTGAAAGATGTGGTTAGTACTGAAAAACGACGAGACGCAGCGATTGCGAGTCAGCCAAAAATTTTTAGACATAATGATTACAAAGAAAATAGAGTAACTTTTCGTATAGCAGAGCTTTTTTCTTCACTTAGAGAGTTTGCCGGACTGTCTGAAGATAGTGGATCGAATGAAGTAATTGAACTTGATTTTGAGCAACGCTCAGCTTTCGAAAGGCAGTCTAGAATCGATTTGGTTGATTCTGAATGGGATATTATCAACGATAGATCGCTATGGCCAACTATTGAGGAAACCCTAACGAGTCTTATAGATCCTTATATGGTGCGTGGTGTTGTCGCTAATCGGGATTTGATTGATAGAGCCTTGGGAGAAAATGGAGTGCTTCTAATTCGAGCCTCCGATGGAAACGAAAGAGAGCTACTTTCATCGGGAAGTCTTATTTCCTTTGAGGAAGCGAGAAAAAGGTTTTCTGCTGCGATAGATAAGCTGGAGTTGTCTGGGCCGAGAGGTATGAGTTCTTTGGTGAAGAAGCTAGGCTTAATGATGATCGAAGCCAATGTGGCATTGGACTTAGAGGAGACAGCTCGGCGAGGGGAGTTGTTGGGAAGTCGAATCCAGCCTATGGTTTATACCATTAAGCGGGGGCAGTTTATTGTGCGCTCGGGTGAAATAGTTTCAAGTTCCCAACAACGAGTGCTTGAGCAAATTAGAAGTAAACATAGTACTATTGACGTTGTAAAAAGTGTTGTTGGTTATTTTTTACTTTCTACTCTAATTATTACTACTGTTTTTCTTTTTACTATCAAAATTTGGCCGACATTCAAGCCTCATGCTCGAGATTTGATAGTAATCTCCTCTTGTCTAATCTTTTCATTTCTCTTGTTTAAGTTTGCCCGAATTATGGGAGATGCTCTTAGCTTTACCTATCCTAATTTGAGAGCGGGAGCCTTGCTCTTGATTGCACCTGTGGCGGTAGGGGGGATTTTGTTAGAAGTCACCATAGGGGCTCCGGCAGTTTTTCTATTTACGATGGCTTTTGCTCTGTTGACCGGGGTCTTTATGGCTGAGGCCTGGCTTTTTCTCTTACTGATAATTATGGGAAATATTGTTGGAGCGGTTAGTGTTCAGCATTGCCCACGTCGTTCTCAGTTTTTAGTCGCTGGGCTTCGAGTTGCTTTCATAAATACAGTTTTAGTTCTAGGCTTTGTTCTGCTCGAGCCTCAAACTAGTGTTTCCGATAGTGCGCTTAAAATTTTCTGTGCCTCTATTGCAGGAATTCTTTCGGGAGTAATTGCAGCCGCGCTAACTCCAATTGTGGAGATAGTAGGTTCTTATATTACTGATATGAAACTCTTGGAGCTAGCTTCTCTTGATAGACCGTTGCTGCGAGAGCTTTCAGTTCAGGCACCGGGGACGTGGAACCATTCTGTAGTGATGGGACAAATGACAGAGGGGGCTGCTAAGGCGATTGGGGCAAACAGTCTTTTATGTCGTGTAGGAGCTTATTATCATGATGTAGGGAAGATGAAGAATCCTGGTTATTTTATTGAGAATCAGACTTCCCGGAATCGCCACGACAAGTTGGCGCCATCGATGTCGGCTTTAATTATTAAAGCTCACGTGAAGAATGGTGTTGAGTTAGCCAACCTACATAAGCTGCCTAGACCACTGGTTGACTTTATTAAAGAGCACCACGGAACTTCCAAGATAGAGTATTTTTACGAAAAAGCCCTAAAGGATGCACTTGAGGATGAAATTGTAGATGATTCTCACTATCGCTACTCTGGACCTAGGCCGCAGACAAAAGAGTCCGGTATCTTGATGTTAGCTGATGGAGTCGAAGCTGCTTCCAGAACTTTATCAGATCCTACTCCCGCTAAGATTCAGGGCTTGGTGCAAAAAATGGTTAACAAGGTGTTTTCTGATGGAGAGCTGGATGAGTCTGAACTCACTCTCAGAGATTTACATTTAATTGCCAAAGAGTTCACTCGGGTTCTATCAGGGATCCACCATAGGCGAGTGGAGTATACGGAGCCTGCTGGAAAGTTTAGAGAAAAAGATTCGAGTCCTGAGGTTAAGGATGGTAAGCGATTAGTGGGTAAGACAGCTGAGCTAAGAGTTGTTGGGAGTGAAGATCTTGCAGAAAAAATTGAAGTAAAAAAGAGCTCGAAAAAGAGAGAGGAAGAAATCGATGGCCATAGACATACTGGTGAGACCAACGATAGAAAAACTTCTGAATCAAACTCTGGAGATAAATCGTCTGACTCGAGTAGCAGAGATCGTCTTAAAAGACTTGGAATCTAGTTCCTTGGATTTAAGTATACTTTTAACCGATGATTCAGAGATTCAAAGTTTAAATAAGAAGTTTAGAGATAAGGATTGTCCAACTGACGTATTGTCGTTTTCCATGTTTGAGGAGCTGGCTGGAGAAGTTAGTGTTGTTGAGCCGGTAGGGTTGGGAGATGTAGTTATATCTTTGGAAACTGCCAAAAAGCAAGCGAAGGAACTTGGAGTTTCTTTGTCTGATGAATTATTTCGCTTACTCATACATGGAACTCTTCACTTGTTAGGTTATGATCATGTAGATGTTTCCCCTGAGGAAGTTGAGGCTATGGAGACTAAGGAGCAGTATTTATTTGAATTAGTTTTAGGTGCTGTTGAAGAGAGAAAGTAGCAGTTACTTTTCCCTATTTTGCTTACGAAGAGAAGAATGGTTATTTTAGATCAAAGTGAATTTAGACAACGACTAGAGCTTTTGCGAGAGCGTCTAGAGTCGTTGGGGAGTTATCTTTGACTTACCTGGAAAGAAAAATAGACTCGCTGAAATTGAACAAATCTTGGCGGCTCCAGATTTTTGGGATGATAATGAGCGTGCGCAGCTCATTCAGAAAGAACGAGCGCGCATAGGACTTCAAGTTGAGGCTATTGACGATTTAAGCTCTGCTGTCGAAGACATAGAGGTTCTTCTTTCACTTTTGAAAGAATCTCCTGATGAAGACTTGGCTGAGGAGGGACGACTCGAATTGGAAAAAGCCGAGTCTAGAATCCGAACCTTGGAGTTGGAGAAGATGTTATCCGGGCGTCACGATGGATTCAATGCAATTGTAGAGATTAATGCAGGGGCTGGAGGAACTGAAGCACAAGACTGGGCTGAGATGCTACTTAGGATGTATTCTCGGTGGGTTGAGAATCGAAAATTCTCCTCAACTGTTTTAGATATACAAGGTGGGGATGAAGCTGGGATTAAGTCAGTAACAATTTTAGTAGAAGGGGACAGTGCTTTTGGTTTTTTGCGGTCGGAGAGAGGGGTACATCGGTTAGTTCGAATTTCCCCTTTTGATTCGAATGCCAGAAGACATACTTCCTTTGCTTCCGTCTCTGTTATGCCTGAGCTTGACGATTCGGTAGAGATTGAGATTCGAGATGATGAGCTCCGAATTGATACCTATCGCGCTAGTGGTGCTGGCGGGCAGCATATTAATAAAACGGATTCTGCAGTGCGTATAACCCATGAACCCTCGGGTATAGTTGTGGCTTGTCAGAATGAACGCTCGCAACATAAAAATAAAGCTACGTGTATGAAACTTTTGAAGACCAAGTTGTACGAGGTTGAGATGGAGAAGAAGAGGGAGGAGGCCGATCAGATTGCTGGAGAGCGGCAAAAAATAGATTTTGGAAGTCAGATTCGAAGCTATGTGATGCAGCCCTACCAAATGGTTAAAGATTTGCGGACGGACTTCGAGACTGGAAATGTTCAGTCTGTATTGGATGGAGATTTGGATGGGTTTATTGAATCTTACTTAATGTCTGATTGTAATGTGCCAAATTAGAGTTCAGAGAGTTAGTTTTTAAGAGAAAGTTCAACCTTCTTTAGTATTGCTAGGTTTCGTTTAGCGTCCTGGTTGTTTGCATCGAGTGAGAGAGCTCTTTCCCAACTGTCTCTTGCTCGATCGAATTGATGTTTTTTAAAGTACTCTACACCTTTGTTTGTAAGTTTTTTGGCTTCTGCCATCTGTCTTTTTCGTGTGGGAGATCTATATATTACCAATTCGTCTGGATCTGGTTGAAGATTTAGATCTTCATCATCTGAGGGACCATCATCGTTCGGACTAAGGTATGTTCTATTGTGAGTGCCTGTTGGGGCTCTTAGTACACCACTGCAATCAGCTGGGGTATGGATGGTATTTGACGAGCTTGGGAAGTATCCATTTAGTTTGAATATTTTATAGATAGCCTCTAGCTCACCTTTAGAGCAGGTTGTTAGAAATTTCTCTGTGATCGCTGCACTTAACTGACTAAACTCTAGACTATCCCTAGAGGATTCTTCAAAGTCTAGTCCAACTAGGCCAATATCATTGACCTCAATAGAAAGAGAGTTTTGAGTTTGTGTATCGTGAACTGAGTCGCTGAGAGCATTAATCGAACCTGATTTGAGACTCATGATCTCGCACAGAGCAGTTGGTCCGACTCTATCGTTTAGACGGGCTTGCGAAATTCTTCCCTTCTCTAAATTTACCGTGCCAGCATGCTCTCCTGAGGAAAGGCATAGAACTGCACTACCCTTATTCCTTCTATAAAGGTGAAGGAGATCCACTAAGTTGATTCCAGGCAGGCTAACTCTAAAATTGCCGCTGTTCTCGAAGGCTCCATTAATATGCGATGCTAATTCGCCAAAATTAAATGGTTTGCTTAGGTAAGCTATACATCCGTATTGTTCTGCCTTTTTAAAGATAGCGTCGTTGCCGTATGCCGTTACTAGAATTGACGAAACTTCTGGGTGAAGCTGTTGTAGGTTGGCAGCTAAAGCAAGGCCATTCATTCTCGGTAGCATTAAATCCGTGATAAGTAGGTCTATGCTGTTTTGCTCAATGTAGGATAAGGCATCCTCTCCGCTACTTGCTGTAATAACGTCATAAGAGTTGTTTAATAATTTTAAGGCCTTAGATAAGGATTTTAGGACGGGGGCCTCGTCGTCTACTAGAAGAATTCTCTTAGAATCATGATTTTCGGCTGAACTACTTTGTTCCACGTACGCAATACTCCTGAGTTTGGGAAGTCAAAAGGTAGACTGGATTAGGATTTTTGCGGTGAATAGTTCTTGGTGAACACCCACTTCACAGAATCATTGAGAATTTTCACCCTCAAATGGGAAATTTACCTAAATTTCCAGTTCCACTAGGTACCTATCGGCAGGTTTTGGGTTAACCTGAAGTAAAAAACGCATTCAGATGGCTTCCATGTAGCCAAATTTGAGACTGTTTGATAGATTTTCTCGTTTTAGGCTCCAGTAATTTTGATGGATTTGCAATGATTAATAGCTCTATAGGTAATCTTTTTCGTGTCTCGACATTTGGAGAGAGTCATGGACCTGCCCTTGGGGTTGTGATTGATGGTTGTCCGGCCGGCTTGACTGTGGATCTTGATTTGTTGCGTACAGACTTAGATAGGCGTAAGCCCGGACAATCCAAGTTCGTCACACCAAGAAAAGAGGATGAAGAGTTTGAGATTTTGAGTGGAGTTTTTGAAGGTGTTACTACGGGAACTCCAATCGCTGTTATTATTAGAAATAAAGATGCTCGCTCTAAAGATTATAAAGAAATAAAGGATTTATTTCGTCCTGGTCATGCTGACTTTACTTACTTTGCTAAGTACAGGCATCGGGACTACCGAGGCGGTGGACGATCTTCTGCCCGTGAAACCGCTGCAAGGGTTATTGCTGGCTGTCTCGCGAAGCAGTTGCTTGGCGAGGTGAAAATTAGAGCAGCGGTTGTTCAGATTGAAGATGTTAAGGCGGAGAGTCGAGTTTGGTCAGAAGTCGAGGACAATCCTTTTCGATTTGCAGATCCTTCCAAGCTTGATCAGGTCGAAGAAAGAATTGAGCGAGCACGGAAAGAGCGTGATTCCGTCGGAGGTATTGTGGAGGTGGAAGCGGTTGGTGTTCCACCTGGATGGGGAGAGCCAATATTTGCAAGATTAGATGCAATGATAGCTGCAGCAATGATGTCGATTCCTGCGGTCAAAGGAGTTGAAATAGGACTTGGTTTTCAATCTGCTGAGCATAGAGGCAGTAGAGTGAATGACGAGTTTTCGCCTCAAGGTTTTCTGTCAAACAATCATGGAGGAGTTTTGGGAGGAATTTCATCTGGTGCGCCAGTGGTCTGCCGTATGGCTATTAAACCAACCTCGTCAATTGCTCAGGATCTTCAGACTATTGATACGAACTTTAAACCAGCAAAGATTGCTACAAAAGGCCGTCACGACCCTTGTGTTGCCTTAAGGGCGGTGCCGATTGCTGAGGCGATGATGGCCTTGGTTTTAGTTGATTTTTGGCTTCAAGATCTTTCTCGTCGAGAAGCTAGGAAGGGATTCTCACCGATAGAACCGCTGAAGTATGACCTTAAATAGAGTTCAAAAACTTCTTTTAGATAATAAAGAGGCGATATCACAACGCAAGTCAGCCCTAGATAGCTTGGAGCCAGGAAGTCATATTTATATCGCTGGCATTTGTGGAACTGGAACAGCTGCCGTTGCAAAACTCCTCAAATTAAAGGGATTCAAAATCTCTGGAAGTGATAGAGCTTTCTACCCCCCTATGGGTGATGTAGTTAGAGCTATCGCTGACAAGCTGTACGAGGGGTATAGTGCCAGTAATCTTGATGAACGGCCGGACCTTGTGGTGGTCGGAAATAGTTTATCAAAAGATCATCCCGAATTCTTGAGAGTCTTAGAAGATGGCATCTCTTATGTTTCTATGCCTGAAGTTCTTGGCCATTTTTTAATTGGTTCACGGCAAGAGTGCGGCAATTCCGTCGTTGTGTCTGGAACTCATGGTAAAACTACAACTTCTGCGGCAATGAGTGTTTTGCTGGAATTAGCGGGTAAAAAGCCAGGTTTTTTTGTTGGAGGCTTTGTTGACATTCTGGGCGGTGGTTTGCGTTGTTGGTCTGAGGATCTAAAACCTAGCGAGAGAGTAGTGGTTCTTGAAGGAGATGAATACGATAGTGCCTGTTTTGCTAAATGGTCAAAGTTCCATTCCTATCGCCCTGACAAATTAATTATTACCAGTCTTGAGTTTGATCATGCTGATATCTTTTCGAGTCTCCAAGATATCATTGATGAGTTTGAAACCTTAGTGTTTTCAATGCCTAAAGGCTCGAAGGTCTATATGTACCAGGGTTGTAAAAACTTAGATAAACTTTTCAAAAAATGGCGAGGAAGTGCTTCACTTAATGCTGAGTTGTTGCGCTACGGTGAAGATGAAAGTTGTGATTTTCAGCTTCTGGAAAGACGGATGAAGAAGGGGGGGCAGGAGTTGAAGATGGATATTCGTGGTTGCCCACTGTCTGTTTCAACACCTCTTAGCGGCGTGCATAATGCACTCAATATTCTTGCTGTTGTAGCAGTTGGAGCTGATTTGAGTTTGAGCGAATCTCAGCTTCAGCAAGGTATGCAGAGGTTTGTTGGAGTTCAAAGAAGGCAGGAAAAAGTTTATGAGGGCGATGATGCATTAGTATTTGAAGATTTTGCTCATCATCCTACTGCGGTTCGGTTGACACTACAGGGTTTTAGGGAATCTTGGCCTGATAAAAGAATTGTAGCTGTGTTTGAGCCTCGCTCAAACACAAGCCAGCGTGCCTTTTTTCAAAATGATTATGCGAATAGCTTTTCCGCGGCGGATTTGGTTTACCTAAAAACGGTGTCAGGCGATCGAGGTTATAGTAAATCCGGGGAGAAAATAGTAGCACTTGATACTACTCAGCTTGTTGATGATATTAAAGGCCTAGGGAAAATAGCGGCATCTTTTGAGTCTGTAGATCAGATTTTGGAAAAGGTAGTTTCTGAAATATCTTCGGGAGATTTAATTGTACTTATGTCTAATGGGGATTTTGGTGGTCTAAAGGAAAAGCTAGTAGCGCGTTTAAAGCTTATCCAGAAGCCTCACTAAATACCCATTCTAGGCCAATCTGGATAAAATGGAATGACTTTTAAAGCATTTCTACCGGATCGATATCGATTGAAATTCTTAGATCACGAGATTTGCAAAAGTTTTTCCTCTCACTGTTGATTCGGTTGGCTACGCCTGAGAGAAAACTGCTGGAGTTACACTTAATAATTGTGTGCCAACGGTATCGACCGCGGAGCTTTTCATAAGGTGCTGGGCTTGGTCCCATGATTGAAAAGTCTATATTCTTCTCTGATTTACCAGCTGATATTTCAAAAAGCTCCGCAACAAAATCAGTGAGTATCTGGCTCCCAGAGCTGGCCGTACTAGGATCAGGAGATGATACAACAAGTCTCAGCAGACGTCTTGTTGGAGGGTAGAGCAGAGCTTTTCTTTGCTCTAGTTCATATCTGGCGAAGGCCTTGAAACGACCAGTGGCTGCTGCGACTATTGTAGGGTGATTCGCCTGTCTGGTTTGAAGTATTACTCGGCCCACTTTTTCTCGACGCCCAGCTCGGCCTCCAGCTTGAGTTATTAGCTGATAGGTCCTCTCGCTTGATCGAAAATCTGGCATACTCAGGCCTATATCAGCATCAATAATTCCTACTAGTGTTACACCGGGT
>CALKYB010000350.1 GCA_938003565.1 uncultured bacterium | reverse complement strand
AAGGTAATCTCACGTCTGTCAATAGAGAGGTGATTGAAAACTTCTTCAACGTTTCGACGACAGATGGATTCAATATTAACCAATTCTGATTTGAAGCTGGACTCAAGCTTTTTCTCCATGTCGTCCATAATGACATTTTCGCTCAAACTCTTTTCAAGTTTAAGGCTGAGCATATCGACGAGCATTTTGGCGACTAAGCTGGTAGCTCTCTGAACTCGCATATCTCTTTCGAGATTCATCAACTTCGTTGCCTCTTGGAGACTAACCTTCCATTTATCATTTAAATGACTAAAGGCTTGTAGAAGCTCCAGCTGTTGATCGAACGTAGCTTTATGAGCATCAAAGACTTTTACGACACTAAAAAACTGACCTAGGGCTTGCTTCCAACTTTCAATATGATCTGCTTCCCCAATTGGATTGATTAGCGCCATCCGAGGTTGGCCAGTCCAGCGAAGTATTTCTAGTTCTGAATCATATTCAGGCCCATAGGGAATAGAACCGTCTACTACGTAGAGGATACCTGCTCCTTCAATTATAGGTTTTAGGATTTCAACTTCATCAGGAAATTTCTCTCGGTTTTCTTTCTGTAAGACAAATTGGCGGACGGTATAGGGGTGAGAGTCGGTTCCTTGAGCTTTATCCATTAACCATTTAAAAACGGTGCGAGGCCTTTGGAAACCCGGAGTGTCAATTAGTTCGAATAGCAGTTGGTCATCAACTTTAATCTTAAATGCTCCACTTCTAATCGTGGTTCCCGGATCGGCGTCAATTGGAACCTCGGAGTTTTGAACTAGAGTTGAAACGATACTAGACTTTCCTCTATTAGGATGTCCTACGACAACGAATTTGGGTGTTTCGTTACTCAATTTCTTTTCCCCCGGAATCTAGGTTTAGAGAGCCAATGACAACAGGCAGATCCACTAGACCCTTGATTTTTCTTGCCCAAATTTGTTGCTGCTTACTGCTGGCCTTTGAAAACAGTTCAGGTTCACTGGGGTTTATAGGAATAACTTGAATCAAAGCGTTGGGTTTTATCTCCTTGCTCATCCAAGATAGAAAATCAACTGTCTCCTCAAGCGGGATATCCCAAGCTTTGACTAACATGCACGGGAGCATGTCTGATTTTAGTTCTTCAGCGAGTTTGTCTTTAGCTTGAGACTCCAGGGATTCCATGGTCATGGGTATTATTTTATTACTCTTCTCAATTCCCACACTCTCCAATTGTTGCTTCGTTGGGTCGAAGTACCAAGGAATAATGGTTGAGGTTTTTGAAATTTTCAGTGCTGGGATTGCTAACTCTTTGTGGCTGTCGCTAGTGCTCCATATTTGTGTGATTTGGACGTCCTCGGGACTTTCAGTTTGCCGAAGGTTACCGCCGAGTCTCCATAGAAGCTGTTTAGTTCCGGGTAATCGGCTAAATGCTCGTTTAACGACATAATCCCTGTAAGAAAGTGAACATATCAACAATAGCAATCGAGGCGCTAGCCCATATGTGAATATTGAGAATGCAATAAAATACCACCAACTACCAAAGCTTTGGGCATTCTGGATCGAGTTTTGACTAGCTCCTAGCCGGTAAAATTTAGTTCTCTCGATTAAGTCGAGAGATGGAGTAGCGTCAGGAAAGAAGGAAGACCATGGTAGTGCTATGAACGAACATATTTGAAACAGCTTTGTCTTAGTGATTTCCAAAGTTGAGCCCCAAGAGAAGGCTAGGTCGGTGAAGGAGACCTGTGCCAAAAATGAGCCGAGGACGCCAAGAAAGAAGGCTACCGAGAAAATTTGCGCATTGGCTAGAAAGAAAGATTTATAAATTTTTGGGGAAATGAGTTTTGATTGTAATGATGAACCTTTAGAAAATTTTTGGATTAAGAAGAAGATGCTATCACTTAGACTAAATCTGCCCCAGAGTTCTGAAAAGGTTCCCATTAAGGGGATTTTGGAAATCAAAGACTGGGGCAAGAAAAGAAGTAGGTTGAATATTAATGAGGTTAGGGGAAGAAAAACAAACGCTATAATTGGGAAAGCTATGTTGATAGGGTTCGTGCCATCGTAGTAAAAAACGGCAGCTGATGTTAGAGCCCCGAGGGTAAGTCCCGAGATGGCCAGAAGCCAAAATAGTGTAGCCGAGAGGTTTTTAGTGCTTTTGAGATTTGACTCTTGAATTTGGTTTAACCATGCATATATTTGCTTGCTTGGAGATCTATTCTTGATGCTTTTTCCTCCAGAAAATGAGTTCGCAATTTTAGCATCTCTCGCAGCTAGTCTAGTTTCGTTGGTTTCGTAGTCGTTTTCTAATTGCTTTGCCAAGCAAAGTAGAGTGGCAAAGTCAGGTTGTTTGTTCATAGGGCTTAGTGAATTGATTAGAGCTTACTTGTCGGGAGAATTTACCTTTTGCTCGTAGTATAAAACAGGTTTGTCGTGAAATATGTCCGAACTAATCTACAATATTTAAAGAGTTTCCTAGTTTTGAATAAAGATTCGGATCTATACTTGTTTCTTTTATGAAAAGTTCCTGAAGATTCTCAAAGTTTTTCAGTAGGTCGAGTGCCTCATTGTCAACTTTTGTGCCAGAAATATTTAAGCTTTCTATCTCCATAGCTTCTAGGTGATAGAGAGCGCTATTGTCGATTTCAGTTCCCTCCAGGTTCAATGTCTTTAGAGGAAGGGTAGAAAGCTTCTCAATTCCCTGACTCGAAACAAATGTATTTTGAAGGTGGAGTTCTTTGAGTGGTAGTAATTTTAGATTTTCAAGTGCTTCATCTCCGAGAATTGTATTGTTAAGAGACAGTGCTTGGAGATGTGAGTATTTTTGGAAAGCTGCTGAAGCAGTATCGTTAATTTTGCATCCATTCACTTCCAGTTTTTCAATTTTTAATTTGGCTAAATGATCTAAAGCCCTCTTACTCAGGATGCAATCTTCTAAAAATATTCTTCGAACACGGGCGAGGGGGGATAGGTCAATATTGAGAATTTGCTGTTCGCTTAAGCCTGTGGGGAAATCAAGGGAGGCTCCATCAGAACTCATGTAGTTTTCGACAGGAAAATTAATATCTTCAAGACTCAACTCTGCATTTGGTGCGAGTTTAGCTCGACTATACTCAGGACCGTTTGGTTTTAGGATTTGGCTTTTTTCCTTCCAGGGAAGCCATGAAAAGCCAAAATTAGATTTCAGCAAATGCTCTGTTCGTGTATTAACTAAGACTAGGGTTAATAGAAGTCCGAGCGTGAAAATAACTCTTTTCATAGTTGGTTGAATTAAGTGTTCATTAGCTCTTCTAGTCTAGGGATTTATCGTTGTTGGGACAAGTTCTATTCTAGATAAGTTTAGATAGGAAATAGATAGGCATACAGGACAGTTGAGAGTCAGGCTCAACTTGCTCTAAAATTAAACATCCTTGTCATGGAGGGTTCATGCTTTGT
>CALKYB010000349.1 GCA_938003565.1 uncultured bacterium | reverse complement strand
ACATCCCCTTGGCATTAGTAGGAGGTATCGTAGCTCTTTGGATTACTGGACAAAATCTCTCTGTACCATCATCTGTTGGCTTTATCGCTCTCTTTGGCATTGCCCTTGAAAACGGAATGGTTTTGGTAACCTATTTCAATCAACTTGTTGATGAAGGACTATCCGTTGCTGAGGCTTCTGTCAAAGGAGCCTGTCTCAGACTTCGACCAGTGCTCTTGACCGCGGTTACGACAGCACTTGGATTGATACCTTTACTGTTCTCTTCAGCGACTGGGAGTGAAGTTCAACGCCCGCTTGCTACTGTGGTCGTAGGTGGTCTTGTGACTTCGACCATTTTAACTCTTCTGGTAGTTCCTGCGCTCTATAAGTGGTTTTCTAGCCACAAGATTAACAATTGATAATATTGGTGTGATTTAAACTAAGGTTTACTCTTACTAGCCTCAATATGGATAACCAAAGCCAACTTACCCAAAGTATCTGACATCACTGGAATCATTAATTTTCAGTCCAAGTCTGCTTTCCTGGATGGTACGTATGCTGTTAGTCCTATCAACTAGCCTTCCATCAAAAACCTCTAACGTTCCTTCTCCTTTCGCTACTATGAATACAAACATCAAACTAGTTATTAAGAATCCTGTTAAGATTTTACTAAAATCAATTAGCTCCTCCTTATCGCTATCTCAATAACCGAGAAAAAATTTCTTCAAGGACTAGAAACTTCCTATAACTTACAGTTAGAGGAATAGCTGCCCTAAATTCACAGACGACGCAGACACAAGATTACATACTGTATCACCAATTAGGGCCACCTCAGGCCATCAAGGAGAGTAAATCTCTTTCGTCCCACTTTGCTTGCAAGTGTGACATCCCGCTCAGTGAATAGCGATAGAGCCTTACAAGGGAATCAGTGCTGAGTAGCCTACAGACTCAAGAAACTGCAAACTACACATATGCCAGACATATGTGTAGTAATACCGACCAAAACCACATCAAATCATCCCCGCAACCGATTGAAATAACTGCTTTGTCTGCGCGTTTGGCATATAGCAAATAGTTCTATATTCTTCGACAAAGGGGAGCCATTTTTCTTTTGAAGAAATAATTCAATATTCATTTTTTTTGATTTCTTCATCTCATCTTATAATATCTTCTGTGCTTTAAAGTGAAATGATTTCAAAAGCTTATCTTTTCTGCCACCTCCAAGCTAAAACTCTGCATAATGTCAGAGAAGGTTAGGGTTACAACAAGCCTAATAACTTCGCATAGCTACTGTCTACTCATAGACCATTAGATCTCCAAAAGTAATCTTAAGAAAACAATGGATGCTTCCTTAGAAAAAGAACTACCAAGACATTCAAAAGAGGATAGTTCTTCCCTGCAAGAAAACTATAATAGGACTGTCGATATATCTCGACTAGAAATAGAAAGGGCTTTCATCTTAGGAATCATTGAAGAAGTAGACCCTACTCACTCTGTACAATTAATATTTAGCCGAGAAGAATTCATAGCAAATATAGAATCCAGATATAGCAACCCTGATAAAAAAGTTAGAGATGCAATTCTTAAGTCGTGGGAGGTAGACTTTGAAAACCTTGGGCCTCAAACAGCTCATTTTCTGTTTGAAGATGAAACATCACCTAGGAGCAGCTCAACTGAGATAGAGAAAAATAGAATTCTTATATTTCCAGGCGGGCTCAGATCTTTAGATAAAGGACTTGCCCAGTTTAGGGGTATTGCGGGCAGTGACTTTGCGGCACATAGACTCAGCTATATTAGACAAGCTATTCTTCATGAGTACTTTCATTTAGATGATAGGCACACCAATTCAGGATCAATTCTAATTGAGCATTTTAACGAGATAGACGCAGATCTAAGGTCCGTGGCTGCCGTCGGGCAAAACCCTGCTACAAAAAATTTTTCGCAATTCACCAACTTCTTTAAAATTTTCAGAAACTCCGCCGCAAACCGTTTCTCTTCTCCTGACCACGTTCACGATTCTAGCCTCCTGCTTTCACAAGCAGGAGAATTCCTGGCCAATTTGCAACCAGAGACCCCTCTTAAACTATCAATCTCAGAAATCGTGAGTAACTATATTAAAAGTCCTGAAAATAAAGAGAAAGTAGAGGTTTTATTGAGATATGATTTCGCGAAGACCTTAGTGGAGCAGTATATCGAATTGGCTAGTTCCCATGAGCTCCTCTATTCAGGCTCTTTGGATCAAAACTTGCGACAATTTGATCAATCTCGAGCGCCAATTATAGCCCTTGCAAAAGAATATGGATTCGCAGATCATCCTTTACTAGACGCAAACCCGCTAAGAGAATTACTCAATTCAAACCCCACAGAATCAGAACCTATACTGGGAAATATTATAAACCCAATCGGTGCTATCAATCAATTCGAAGCTCATAGGGTAAAACAGCACTTAGCTAAAAAGGAAGTATTTGAAAAACTATTTGGACATTTGATCTAATAACTCTTCTTCCTTTTCGAACAATCCCTCTAAATCATTCACCTAAAACATCTCGAAATAATCCTAGACACATTTCCTGGTGCAGTATAACTTTTAGGGTCAACAAACTGCTTAAATCTCAAGCAACAAAAACAACCCTGTTTAGAAACCATTGCAGCCAAAATTTTATAGTATAAAGAGTGCCAGCCTATGGTTCGATACAACGTGGATCTAAGTTGGGCGACACCGACATTTAATTTTTGGCTTTGTTGCTCAAACAGCACATCATTTATAACGAGAAAAGGAGTCATCGAATGAATCAAATAAAACCCAGCCTATTTTTTCAATTATTTCTATTGTCGCTACTATGCTTCAATACATCGATAGTTTTTGCCAGCGGCGCCGAAGATGATGATTTTGACAACGATAGTCAAGATGACCTAGCGGTATTCAGACCTTCAGAAGGAAAGTGGTATATTAATTCTTCGGCGAGAGAGACCACCATCGTTTATCAAATGGGCTTACCTGGAGATTTACCAGTACATGGAAACTACGATAGCTCTAGTCGAGTATCTTTAGGTGTATACCGCCCAGCCGGAGGATACTGGTTCTACCACGACATTAGGAGCAACCTAAATCTCGGATCATTTGATCTAGCCCAGTGGGGAGGATTGCCTACTGACATTCCAGCCCCTTGTGATTTTAACGGTGACGGTCGAATGGATATCACTATTTTTCGCGATGGCAACTGGTTTGTTCTTGAATCTCCGGACTACGAAGATGACATATCTATTTACGCCTGGGGTGCTCCGGGGGATCGACCTATCCCTTTTGATGCGGATCACGATGGCACTTGTGACCTAGTCGTCTACAGAAGTGGTAGTTGGTATGCGAGGCTATCTAGTAAAGGCTTCCAAGAGAGTGCAGTAGTGCCTCTAGGACAAGCAGGGGACATACCAGTTCCAGGTAAGTATGATGATGATAGTACGATAGACTTTGCTGTTTACAGACCCGCTATCCCGCCCATTGTCGATGCATTGGGCAACCCCATTGTAGCTGGCGTGCCAGCTCAGTGGATTATACGAGAATCGGCAACCCAAGGGCTGACGACT
>CALKYB010000348.1 GCA_938003565.1 uncultured bacterium | reverse complement strand
TATGTAGTTTCATATATCACCTATATTCTCTCCAACTTCTCAGGGAGATAGATTCCGGTTGTCTAAAGAACCAAAATTTCCAAAAATTCATTCAAAAATATAGTTTTTTAAGACCAAATCTAGTTTTCACTGCTTCTTCTTTGGGTGGTTTGATTATTGTAGCTCAGAAACCCAGTTCATCTGTGCCTGTCGGCAAAAAGAACTGGGTTTCTGCGGGACAGCGCCAGTTTTACTCCAACTAGTCAGATTTATTGAGCTTGTTGGTTTTACTATCGTATTATCTATTTCCTGAAACAGGGGCTTATCAAAGGACTACTAATGGGGATTTTATTTCTGATATGTTAGTGGAGAAAAATCAAGAGGTTCGAGATATTGAGCTAAGAGATGAGTCAGATCAGTGGTTGGAGCCGTGGAACAGTGCTGACCTTAAAAGGCTGTGCTTGTTAAGTGAAAAGAAAGAGCTGGGGCGGGAAGCTAGAGAAAGCCTGCTTGCTCAGGTTAGTCGGAAGAAAATTAGTAATTCGCATTAGCTGAATTGTACTGGTCGCGACTTGGTCTAACAATTAAGTTTAGTACAAATCTTAACTTAAAGTCAGGGATTTTTTCTAGAACTGAATAAAGAGGACCGATGTTTTACTGCGGTCCAAAAGTTTCAGTTGTTCTAGTTCCTTGTGGACCAGTTGGTCCTGAAGCTCCTTTGGTATCTGTCAAGTTGCC
The DNA here is from genome assembly GCA_938003565.1 of uncultured bacterium. Lineage (GTDB taxonomy): Bacteria > Bdellovibrionota_C > UBA2361 > SZUA-149 > CALKYB01 > CALKYB01. The sequence continues at coordinate 3,130 of CALKYB010000348.1, read as the reverse complement.
TTTACTATCCGAGCCACCAGAGCTTGGAGAATGTCTCATTGCGCCACCTCTCATGGTTCTTCCGTCTGTGGCAGTTTTGCTAGTTCCCATAAACTTTGCAGAAGTTCCATCTGAATAGCGCTCTAAAGTGTATTCCTCCCATCCATCACTACGTTCCTCTCTTAAAGTAATAGTGCTTATGCGAGTTCTTCCTCTTATAGGAGATATGATCTCCTCACTAGGCTCAGTTATCGGCTCAATTCCACCGAGGGACATCTGCTCAAGTAATTCCTTCATCAAGATCGGATCAACCTCTGGAACCTCTATCGCCATTTCAATAATACGGGCTTCTATTTCTTCAATTGTTAAACCAGGGAATATATCTTTCATTTCTTCGGGCGTGTAAGACAGAAGGTATGAGCCTCGAGGAAGTTCTCCTTTCCTTTCTCGATACAAGGTGTTTGTGAATCCTACAGCAATTTCTTCTAGCACCACTCGACGGTCAAAGCCGTTAAAGGCGTAGGAATTCCATGTATCAACCGTATTCAGTCCGGCAGCGTATGCAGTAGTTACATGTGTTAGCTCATGGAAAGCCAAACTTCCGGTGGAAGCAGTGGTCCATCTAGAGCTATCTTTTATATTGACTCTGAGATCAAGTGTAGGATCTCCGAATAGGACCTCATACTGAAGGCCTGAATTAATTGTAGCTCCAAATTCTTCGCTTTGACGAAGTATGACTGGTCCATTCGATGCGTATATTTGATCTAGGATGGTGTTTGAATTTGGATCTAAGGTTAAGAAATCGCTTACATAAGTTTCAAAAGTCTCAATATTCTCGGAATCTTCGTCCTCATAAACTACGAAACGAGGATCAATAGCCAATGGTACTAAAGAATTTGTTCGTTCCACGGGTGGAAAATCATCTCTGCTGCCATCCCGATCATCATGTTCCTGGATCACAGGGAATTGGATCAAAGGGCTTTCGACCTGTACTTCTGGCAATCGACAACTTGCATGACCATTCCAACCCCAACCATCCCCGTCAGGATCTACGCAATCTTTATCATTAGTCAAAGGGCTTATTAGGCAAGATTTTGAGCCGTCCCATCCCCAGCCATCGCCATCGTTATCAATACAAGTTGTTGCAGAAGCTGGAATTGCAACCAAGCTAATTCCAATTGAAACTAAGCTAGAAAATATAAAACGATTAGATATTAGATGTGACACTGAAAAATCCTCTTTAAAAGTAACTACAATTTTACTAAGTAATCATATTATTACTATCTTAATTAGATTTGTGACCTTATTGGTGTTAAAAAATGGCTTCCTTTGGTAGGTTATATGTAAGCATCTGTTTTTATTAACAAAAACAGCAAGTCCAGGGTTTTCGGCTCTTCCGCTATTAGAGTGGGTATTGGCATTGAAATTATATGAAAATGCTAATATGAACCTAGTATGCGAGATAAAGAATTATACCAAAAAATCTTATGTATAGACTCACCTTGGTTAGTAAAAGAGGTAACTCTAGAGTCAAAATCGAACACAATAGAAGTAGAAATATGTAGAGATGATAAAGAGTCTGTTAATTGTCCCAAATGTAATAAAGTTTGCCCGAGGTATGATGAAGTGGAAAGACGTTGGCGTCATTTAGACACTTGTCAGTATCAAACAATTTTAAAAAGTCGAGTGCCTCGCGTCAAATGTATTAAACATAAAGTGCAGCAAGTATCGGTGCCTTGGGCAGAGAAGAATTCCCGCCTTACGTTATTATTTGAAAGCTTAATAATAGACTGGTTAAAAGAAGCAAGTATTTCAGCAGTGTCTAAGCAATTAAAGCTAAGCTGGAAACAAGTAGATGGAGTACTGCAAAGAGCAGTAACCAGAGGCTTAGCTAGACGAGCTAAACAAACTCCTAAACGTTTAGGGATAGATGAAACTTCATTTCAAAAACGCCATGAGTATGTGACGGTAATAACTGATATGGTGGCAGGTACAGTTATTGATGTAATAGATGATCGCAAAAAAATCCCACTAGAGAAATCATTAAAAAAGCTAGGAAAAGAAGCGCTTTCAAGAATAGATTGTGTAGCAATGGATATACACAAGCCATATATTTCAGCAGTAAAAAATGTAGTACCTGATGCTGGAGCAAAAATAGCATTTGATAAATTTCATGTTATCGCTCACTTAACAAAAGCAGTTAATAAAATTCGCAAAGAAGAGCACGATGCTTTAATGGAAGAAGGAGATGAAAGTCTAAAAGGCTCAAGATTTTTATGGATAACAGGAAAAGAAAATTTAAGAAGTGAGCAGGAGAGTGAGTTAAAAAAAATTAAAAGCATAGCAGTTAAAACAAGCGAAGCGTGGATGTTCAAAGAGTATGCTAGGGGACTGTGGTCATTTCCAGCAAAACAATATGCTTTAAGAGCTTGGAAGAAATGGTATTCAGAAGCTAGTCAATCCGAGCTAACGCCAATTAAGAAAGCAGCAGAAATGATAAATAATCATTTGCAGGGAATTTTAATTGCAATTACTAAAAATGCTACTAATGCTAAAGGCGAATCAATGAATAATAAGATTCAGCATCTTAAGAAAATTGCATATGGATTTAGGAATAGACGGAGGTTCAAAAATGCCATTTTCTTTCATTGCGGAGGATTAGACTTATACCCTAAAGCAATGAATTTAATAGAAAACCCACTCTAATAGCGGAAGAGCCTGAGATATGCGAAATATCAAACACCTATCAAACACGCTTTGACCGAACTCTCTTTCATCTACTTTACAAAGCCGCCTGGGAGACTTGGCAGAGCCACACAGAGGAGTCTTGACCAAACGGAAAAACAGGAGCTGTGATGGCTTTACATACTACCGGAGACCTTCTGCATTGGCATCCTCATATTCATATGATTGCCCTCAATGGAGGACTGGATTCGAAAGAATTTTTTAGTGAACTCCCAGCAGTTGACTGCTCTGAGCTTCAGAGAACTTTTGCCAATAAAATATTTGATGCCCTACTAGAAAAAGAGCTACTCACCCCTGAGACAGTCTCTAGTATGCAGTCCTGGGAGAACTCTGGGTTTAGTGTCTATGCTGCACCAAAGATTGAAGCAAAGGATGAGGAAGCTAGACTGTTTCTAACTAGGTACTT
>CALKYB010000347.1 GCA_938003565.1 uncultured bacterium | reverse complement strand
GCCCAACTCTATTCTGGAATTAACGAATTTAGTAAAAGAAACGGCTTTTTTGTTCTAGGAGGAGACACTTCCTCGGCCGACGAATTTTCACTTTCCGCTACAATACTTGGAAGTATCTCGAGTCCGGCGGTACTTCGTAGTAATGCTCAAGTTGGTGACGATATTTGGATTTCCGGAGCTATAGGCGGAGCCGGCGCAGGGCTACAGATCCTTCAAGGGAAACGTCCTCCCTCCGATTATGATGAGACATTTTTAAGCCGATTCAATAAACCACTAGCTCAAATCAAACTTGGGCCACGGCTGGCCGGGCTAGCAAACTCCATGATTGATGTTAGCGATGGTTTGATCGCTGACTTAAGACATCTTTGTGAGTCTAGCGGACTTTCTGCAACCCTAAATCTAGCTCGTATTCCAATCGAGACTGGCCTCGAGAACTCTATAAACTCAATTCTTCGAGCTTCCAGTTCTGGAGAAGACTATGAGCTACTTTTGAGCAGCTCTAAGGAGCGAGTAAAAGAAATAGAAGAAATTTCTAACTCCCTCGGGATTCCATTAACTAAGATCGGAGAGTTTCGGGAGCAAAATGATAGTTCCATACTGGCTACCTACAATTCAGAAGAAAAGCCTATAGAAAACTTTCTGCAAGAAGTAGGTCTTTCTCAGTATGGAGGGTGGGAGCACGAGGCCTAGAGCTTATCATTCTCTAACCTCGCCCTTTTTCGGGAAAACTAGAACCCGTCCTGGAATAGTCGAAACTAGTTCCAACCCACTAGTTCATACCCTTTCTTTTGAAGACAAGAATTCACGTAACTTTCAAAAAGTGGGTCAGTCCTCTTTCGAAACATTCTATGAATAATAGTTCCAGCGGCACCTATTCCGGCACCGGCCCCAACAGATCTCCCCGAGACTGAACCATCATATATTGCACTACCAACAGCGGAAATCGCCGCGCCAGATGCTGCTCCAACGCCAATTTCCCGACCAGAAGTGGCAGCAGTCTCTGATTTAGCACCAGCATTTTTAGCCTGAGCCATACAATCATCAATATCTTTATCAGCTGCACTTTTGCCAGCTTTTGTCAGTTGAGGGTTTTCATAAAGCACAGGTCGACGAGAACAGGCGCTACAAAGAAGCAAAGCTATTAAGCCTATAACTAATAAAGGACGCTTTGGGTCGATCTTCTGACTTTGACTTCGATTCGCTACATTCAGCTTCATAGTATTTCCTTTCTAAAATGGAACTCACATAAAAGACCCCGGAGGCCTGAATGGAGGTTCTCACAAACCAGAGGATGCAACAATTAAAATACCTGAAACCTTCCCCCCTTTAATGACTATTTGCCAAACTTGTGATATAATTTCGGCAGCTAAATTTGCTGAGTTATTACTGCCTATTTTACCTCTTATCGAAATGAAAATTGTTTTAAACGAAAAAACATTCAAAGTAGCTGAAGGCTTATCAGTATTGAGTTTTCTCAGTGAAAACAACATTCCTACTCCAAAAGGCGTAGCTCTCGCGGTTAATGATTCGGTGGTCCCACGTGAAAGTTGGGAGAAAACCACGCTTAAAGATGGGAATAAGCTGATTTTAATATCGGCTGCCCAAGGTGGCTAAAAATGCAGCTGGTTGTCATCTCTCATCATGAAGTTTTTGCAGAGAATCTAGAGCTGGAGGCTCAAACAATTAACTCCTTGTTTGATAATGGGCTAGAAAAGCTTCATGTGAGAAAACCTGACTTGAGCGAAACTGAAGTCAGAAGTCTCATTGAATCAATCAATAGTGACTACTACGATCGACTCAATATCCACTCCCATCACAACCTGGTTGAAGAGTATAACTTAGGAGGTATGCATTATCAGAATTCTGAATTTAAAAGACTGGTAGAGAAAGACCCTAAGGTATTCGAATCTCGTAGCCTCAACAAATCACTCAGCACTTCTTTTCATAATATCTCTGATCTACATCGATTTAAGGACTCTATCGACTACTGCTTTCTCTCTCCAATCTTCGATTCTATTTCAGATCCTAGAAAGAAAAGTTCATTTTCCACAAAAGAACTACTGACGAGCAAGCCTCAGCTAAGAAAGACTTTTGCTTTGGGAGGAATCGACACCTCCAATCTTAGTCAAGTAAGAGACCTTGGCTTCAAAGGAGCAGCATTGAAGGGGTATATTTGGCAATCGGATTCGCCGATTGAGAGTTTTCTTGAGATCAAAAAGCTATGCCATTAGTGCGCCCATATGTACTTTCAATTGCAGGTTTTGATCCCAGTGGAGGAGCTGGAGTAATCGCTGATTGTAAAACCTTTGAGCAACTCCAGTGTTATGGATTCTCGGCCGTTACAGCTTTAACTCAACAAACTGAAGACGCCTTTCTGGGGGTGCAGTGGCTCCAAGCCTCCAACATCATTGACCAACTGGCCCCACTGGTCGCGAACTATGATATCAAAGCGGCGAAAATCGGCTTAACGGGTGATATTGAAACCCTCTACGAGGTAACAAGTTGGCTTCGAGAAAAGTCCCCTACCTGTAAAATAGTGTGGGACCCAATCCTGAAAGCCTCTGCAGGATACGTCTTTTACGGTAGTAAAGACCTAGAAACACTACCCACAATTCTCAGCAACATTGATATCTGCACACCTAACCAAACTGAAGCTTTTGCGCTGTCAAAAATAGACAATGTGAAAGAGGCGGGAGAGTATTTGTCTAAAAATACAAGTGTGGTCATCACTGGAAATCAGAGTGAAGAGTCCAAAATCGAAGACCTATTGTTTACGGGCGGCACAATTAAGCGCTTTAGCTGCCCCGCCACCAAACTCACAAAGCATGGTTCTGGCTGCGTTTTTTCAGCTGCCCTAACTTCTGCAATAGCCTTAGGTAAAAGCTTAGACGATTCTATTGCATTTGCGGGAATCTATGTTAATAAACTACTCAATAGCAACAGTAGTTTACTCGGATATCACAGTTGATATTTGCAACACTAACAAGCCAAACACTTAAAGTAAGACAGTGAGTAAAATTTACTTCATCACAGACGACAAAGCCTCAATGACTCACCTTGAGCAAGCCCGTATGGCCGCTGAGTGCGGTGCTGACTTCATTCAATTGCGTAGCAAGAGGCTCCCGCCCAGCGCTCTGGTTGAAATCGGAATTCAAATTATGGAACTTTGTAAAAAGTATCCGACTAACGTGATAGTCAATGATTATCCCGAAGTTGCCGCCAAAATTGACTGTTTCGGTGTTCACTTGGGATCAAGCGATCTTAGCCCATCAGAAGCAAAAGAAGTATTAACGCCCTTTCAAAAAATTGGCTTTACAGTCAATTCTCCAGAAGGGTTAAGTAAATTGGATTGGACTAATATCGACTATGTTGGTCTCGGGCCCTTAAACAAAACAACTACCAAGAAGAATCACGCCACACCACTTGGAGTTGATGGTCTAAGAAGCGCTGCCAAGGAAATATTAAAGAATAAGCCTCTAGATATTTTTGCTATTGGGGGAATTGGCCTTGAGGACCTAGATGCCCTTAGCCCCTTGATTTCTAGCGGAGAAATAGCGGGAGTTGCCGTATCGTCTTTCGTGCTATCAAATTTAAATCCGGTGGCAGCATTTAGAAGTTTAAGTGAAAAAATTAAAGAACGGAGTGTAGTAAATTGTTAAAGATTGCTGACAAATCTTTTAGCTCAAGATTATTCTTAGGCTCTGGA
>CALKYB010000346.1 GCA_938003565.1 uncultured bacterium | reverse complement strand
AAAAGTGAGACAATGGAAACAACAACTAAAAGCTCTACCAGCGTGAATCCTTGTTCATTTTTCATAATCCTACTCCGCAAACCTATTCTATCTTATCTTTAGAATCGGTATATAGATCTGAAAATTTGAATAAATACCTGTATATTATGGAAAAATAGGGGATTCCATCATACCATCCATAGTGGATATCACCAGTCTTTCCATTCAATCTCAACTACCCTTCCGCCGACCTAATTATGTATCAATTTTGTATATGTAGTGATTCAGTTTGACTCCACATGAGATGATAGGATCCTTAAAGCACTAAAGAACAATTTTTGAAGTAATCTCCTACATTTAGTTGATTAGTACTAAATGAGCGAGTCCAGAATTTAAGATAATACTTTAAAACTGAAAGATATGAACACCACCTCAGTCAAAACATTACCCCTCCTGCTTCTCTCAAGTCTAATATTTTTTACTTCTTCATTGGCTGCTGAATGTGTGGATCCTGATGGCGATGGATATGGACTCAACGGAAAACGACCCTGCCGCACCAGAATAAACAGAAAATTACCTGTCTCATCATCAAAATCACTATCTATAGTTAATCGAACTGTTGAGATGAATGGCACTTCGGCTTTAATAACTGTAAGGTTTAACCAAGCGGCCAAGACTCAGCTAAGATTTGGAGAAACACCATCGGTAAGAAGGTCTGGATCTTATAAGTTTATGTTCCTTAGGCAATTTTCTCAGACAATAAATAATCTTAAACCTAATACTAAATACTACTACCGAATTATAGCCTCTACCCGAAACCATAAGCAAAAACTGCGCTCCGAAATCTTTGAATTTACTACTAGTAGCTCTACAACATCCACTAAGCCTACACTAGAGCCGCTTAATGTCATATACGCAGAAGCTCATCAAACTCAATCGACGAAAACCAAAGTAAAATTTGAATTCAGCAAAGCAATGCCTGCCTATATCATTTATGGATTAAGTGAAGATGATCTCAGGTTCATCGGAACAGTTGAAAAAAACTCTCTCAAATTTCACGATCAAGCCCTCAATGGCCTAGAAGCAGGTAAAGAATACTTTTTTAGAGTTATAAGTAATGAACAGGCTTCAGAAATATTTAGTTTTTCAACGCCTGAAACGACCGTAATTGAAGATGGCGATCGTAAAGCACAAGATTGGGCCGACCTCGGGTATGACCTGCGCTTCGACCACTCCGTTACTGAAGCAGACTATGGACGAACGGGAAAAGATTTCTTAACCGATCAAAGTGGCTGGGCGAATGGTAACCCTACCCACACCAATTGGATCGATGAATCGCTTGTTTCTTTTACCTCCGCACCTGATGGAACCCCGGCAATGCGAGCAACTATCGGTGTTGGGCAGCAACAAGCATTGAATTGGAGAGGGGAGCAGCTCGGTCAAAACAACACAAACAAAGATGCAGTATTTTCTATTGAAATATGGATTGACAATCCTGGAACACTTCAGTCCTACATTGGAGCGGGTCATTATTGGGGATCGGCCCCAGGGGTCACTCACACAGGCGGAGGAGCTGTCAATTTTCCCGATTCTTGGTCAATCAGAGCGGTTCACTCTTTAGATGGAAAAGTCAGAGGCTACGTTTATCCCACCCGAGCTAGATCTAACACTTCCTATGGAGATGTTATTCATGGAACACAAAATTTACCGGTGGGAAGATGGGTGACTCTAGAGTCTGAAATTATTTCTAACGATCCAGGTACGGCCAACGGAGTACTAAGAACCTTGGTCGATGGTAAAGTCTCAAACGAAACCACTAACCTATTTCTACGCAACGCAAACAATGTCTATCCAAAGGGTATGGGCATGTTAATAAGAAACAATAGTCGGGCAAAGAAAACCGAAACTGTCTACATTAGAAATTGGCGTATTTACACCAAACCCTAGTATACTGCGCCTCATTTAAATTTCGGTATTCAACAATATTTTCAATAAGCGCAGTATGAGCTGAGCGTATGCGAGGCCATTAGACTGGTATACCCATCATCAAATATGGAGGAGAAGCGCAGCTCCGCAAGAAAATCTATTTAAACCTTGAAAATCAGCTGTATTTTGAATTTTCTAGTCAAGTCTTAATGACTTAGAGACGCAGTATATCTGTCTAATAGCAGTACGCTAGCACTGCCAGAAGTTATATAGTCGTATAAAAAGACACTTTAATGCGCAGCATTTACTTTCTAAAAACAGCTATAAGCAGTTGTTTCCTAGGTTAAACTGATTTTCTTGCCAAGCTAAGCTTATCTGGTCTTTCTGGGTAGAGGTATGAAATATTTGATGAACTGCTTCGCAGCTCAGAGATCAGACTCTGGCTTGTTCAAAAATAGCCTGGCGTTAGATAACATTATAAACGCCGAAGGAGTTTAGGCTTTGAAAAACAGGAGGCATACGGGGATTTAAAAAAAGGTACGCCTATATATCTTAAAATCTATAGTATTTACTTGTCTTAGAATCGGATGGCTCTTGGACCTTCCCACTTATTGGGTTCTTTTATACATCCTCCACCACTACAGTTCAAAAGCGAATGCCGAAAAATTCTTCACAAACAGGGAAACACAGACCCCCCTAGGTTTCTTCCAAAAAATAGAAGAAAACAACCAAGAACACTAGAAATCCCATGCCTACGACGGTGGATAAAAATGTCGTGTTTGCGCTTTTTCAATATGCCCAACGAAAG